>CAZKGE010000005.1:5357-27012 GCA_964552065.1 uncultured Oscillospiraceae bacterium
CCACTTGTCCGCGAGCGACTTTAAATCCGCCTCGAAGATGGCACGCTTGAGCTCGGTATCGGGCGAGCGGCGGTCCTGGCTGCGCATCAGCGCGGCGGAGAGGCGCTTGAGCTGTTCGTTGCCGGCGAACTCGGGCGCGGTGCACGCAAGCGGCGTCGCGGCGTCCTGTGCGGGCGGCGTCCCGTTCGCTCCCGCCGTCGCGGGCGGCGGGGCGACGCGCGCGCTCTTTTTGACGCGGCGTACGCCGGCGGCGTTGACCGCCGGTATGAGCACGACCTCGTCGCCGAGCGACGGGATCGTGACGGCAAAGCCCAGGTTCGTGAGCGCGTCGTCGAGCGACTGCAGAGAGGCGTCCTCGCCGTGGACGAGGAACACCTCGGCGGGCTTGGGATCGGCGGACGACGCCCACGCGATCAGCTCGCTCTTGCCGGCGTGGCCGGAGAAGCCGTCGGTGAGCACGATGTTCGCGTTGACGCGCACGTCCTCGCCGAACAGCCGCACCTTCTTGGCGCCGTCGACGAGCGCGCGGCCGAGCGTGCCGGCGGCCTGATAGCCCGCGAACATCACGGTGCTGTCGGCGCGGTAGAGGTTGTGCTTGAGGTGGTGTCGGATGCGCCCGGCCTCGCACATGCCGGAAGCGGAGAGTATGATCTTCTGGCCTTTAGCGTCGTTGATCGCGCGCGACTCGTCGGTAGTTTGGGCGATGCGCAGCGTCGGAAACTCGAACGGCGAGCCGTCGCGGCTGAGCGCGAGCGCGTCGCTGTCGTAGTAGCCGCGCGCGGAGTGCTCGTAGACCTTCGTGGCCTCGATGGCGAGCGGGCTGTCGATATAGACCGGCACCTTCTCGAGGCCGGGCACGAGCCCCTTGCTGAGGATGCTCTTGATGTAGTACAGCAGTTCCTGCGTCCTGCCGACGGCGAACGACGGAATCACGAGGTTGCCGCCGCGCGCGAGGGCGCCGCGGATGACGGACGCAAACTCGGCCTCCTTGTCCGCGCCGGTCGAGAACTCGTGGTCGCGGTCGCCGTACGTGCTCTCGAGCACGAGATAGTCCGCCTCGCGGATGGGCTGCGGGTCGTTCAGGATCGGCCGCTCGTTGCGCCCTAGGTCGCCGGAGAACACGATCTTCGTGGTCTTGCCGCCCTCGGCGATCGAGACCTCGATCGAGGCGGAGCCGAGCAGGTGCCCCACGTCCGAAAACTCCGCGGTCACGCCGGGCAGGACCTCGATGCGCTTGCCGTACTCCGTGCCGTGGAACAGGCGCAGGCTCTTTTCCGCATCCTTGATCGTGTACAGCGGCTCGACGCGCTTCTTGCCCGCGCGCTCGAGCTTGCGGTTCTGCCAGTCGGCCTCCTGCTCCTGGATGTGCGCGCTGTCGGGCAGCATGATCGTGGCGAGCTCCGCGGTCGCGCTCGTGCACAGGATCGGGCCGGCAAAGCCGCGCTTGACGATAAGCGGCACGAGGCCCGTGTGGTCGATGTGCGCGTGCGTAAGCAGCAGCACGGCTATGTCGGTGGGATTGAACGGGAAGCTGTCCTCGCCGTACTCGCCGTGCGCGTCCTCGCCCTGGCGCATGCCGCAGTCGATTAAAATATTGCCCGCCGCCGTTTCGAGCAGGTGGCAGGAGCCGGTGACCGCGCGCGCCGCGCCGCAGAACTTGAGCTTTGTCATAGGGTTTCCTCCGCAATGCGCAATGAGTTTATCAAATCCGGCGTCCGCCGCGGCGGACAACTAGGATAGTATATCACATCCATAAAAAACCGCGCAAAAAAATCCGTCACCACTCGCACTCGAACCGCTCGATGTCCTCCTCCTCGAGCGTGTCGCCGATCTGCACCTCGATAAAATGCAGGTCGGTCAGCGCGCGGGCGGCGTGCTTGATGCCGCGGTTGATGTGGATCACGTCGCCGGAGCGGATGTTGAGCTTGTGCCCGTCGAGCAAAAGCTCGCCCGTGCCGTGCACGATCGTCCAAATCTCGTCGCGGCCGCGGTGGAGCTGGTAGCTCAGCGTCTTCCCCGCGCGCATGGTCAGGTGCTTGGTCAACGAGCGCGTCTTGTCCTCGTACTGCACGTAATCGACGACGCGGTACTCGCCCCAGCGGCGCTCCTCGAACATCGGCCGCTCGACGATCGCGTCGACGTAGGGTTTTAAGTAGCTGCTCGCGCCCTTGTCGGACACGAGGATCCCGTCCGGGCTGGCCGCGACGATCACGTTGGAAAGGCCGAGCGCGACGACGGGAATGCCGAGCTCGTTGATCACGGTCGTGTTCTGGCAGCCCTCGCCGAACACGGCGGTGCCGATGGCCTCGGTGCCCATCTCCTCGGAGAGTGTGTTCCAGGTGCCGAGGTCCTTCCACTTGCCCGCGTAGGGCACCATGGCGAGGCGCTCCGCCTTCTCGACGACCGCGTAGTCGAAGCTCGTCTTCGGCAGCTCGCAAAAATGGTCGAGCACGTCCTCGTACGACGCGACAGGGAAGCTTTTCCGCACGATGTCCAGCACGTAGCCCAGGCGCAGCGCGAACACGCCGCCGTTCCATTTCGCACTCTCGGCAAGCAGCGTTTTCGCCTTTTCGAGCGAGGGCTTTTCGGTGAAACGCTTCACGCGGTGCATTTTTATGCCGTGCGCGGTCACGGGACCGCCGTCGGGCACGATGTAGCCGTATTTCTCGGACGGGTACGTCGGCTCGATGCCCATGAGCACGATGTCGGCCTCGTTCGCCGCGCACAGCCGCTCCATGTCCGAGAGCGCGGCAAAATACCCGGCCTCGGCGCACGGGTCGACGGGCAGCACGAGCACGGGCTCGGTTTCGGCCAGGCCCCGGCGGTAGACAAGATGCGCCGCGGCGAGCGCGATGGCGGGGAAGGTGTCCCGCCGCGCGGGCTCGACGACCACGTCGACGCACTCGCCGAGCTGCGAGCGGATCGGGTCGAGCTGCGACTTGCCGGTCGCGATCACGATGTGCGAGTCGATGCCGGCCTCGGAAATCTGGCGGCAGACGCGCTGCACCATGGACTCGTGGTTGCCGAAGTTGTCGGTCAGTAGCCGCAGAAACTGCTTGCTGCGCGCGTCGTTCGACAGCGGCCACAGGCGCTTGCCCGAGCCGCCGGAGAGCAGGATGATGTTCATGTTCGTCCCCCTGGAAGTTGCAGAATGTCCAATAAACGCGCGCGTATGGAGGCTAAGCGCGCCTGCGCGGTCGCTTCCGTCGCGCCGCGCAGGGAAAAATAGAGCTTAATCTTCGGCTCGGTGCCGGACGGCCGCACGGCCGCCCACGAGCCGTCCGGAAATGCGAGCTTGACCAGGTTCTCCGCGGGCAGGCCGTCAAAGCCCCTTTCGTAATCGAGCGCGCGGCAGCCTTGGCCGAAAACGGCCGCGTCCGCGCCGCGGAGCCGCGCCATGGCCGAGGCGATCTCGGCCTCGCCGTTTTGGCCCGGCAGCGTCACGGTGTCGAGCGCGTCGAGGTAGAAGCCGAATTCGGCATAGAGCGCGTCGAGCGCGTCGACGAGCGTGCGGCCCGCGCGCTTCTCCTTTGCGGCCAGTTCCGCGATCAAAAGCGCCGCGACGGTGGCGTCCTTGTCGCGCGCGTGCGTGCCGACAAGGTAGCCGTAGCTCTCCTCGTAGCCCATTAAAAAACGTTGCTCACCGGATTGTTCGAGTTCAACGGCGCGCGCGCCGATGTGCTTAAAGCCCGTCAGCGTGTCCTCGACGGACGCGCCGTAAGCTTTGGCGACGGCCGCGCCCAGCCCGCCGGTGACGACGGTCTTGACGAGCGTGTCCGCCTTCGTAATTGGCTCGCGCGCGGTCTCGCACACAAATTGGACGAGCAGCGCGCCGATCTGGTTGCCGGTCAGCAGCCGGTATCCATCGCCGTGCCGCACGCCGACGCCGAGGCGGTCGCCGTCCGGGTCGGCGCCGAGCACGAGGTCCGCGCCGATCTCCTCGGCAAGCCGCAGTCCGAGCAAAAGCGCGCCGCGCTCCTCGGGGTTTGGCGAGGCGACGGTCGGAAAGTCCCCGTCGGGGACAAGCTGCTCGGCAACGAGCGCGACGCGCGCAAAGCCGTCCGCGGCGAGCGCCCTTGTGACGGGCAGGAGCGCCGCGCCGTGGATCGGCGTGTAGACGATCGAGAGGGTCGATTTGTCGCCTTGGTAGCGCGACTGCGCGCAAACGGCGGCGACGAATTCGTCGAGCAGCGCTTCGCCGAGCGTTGCGATGGCCGCTTTCGGCGGCAAATCGGGTACGGCGAGCGGGTCGGGGCAGCGCTCGATCACCTCCGAGAGCGCGTTCGCCCGCTCCGGCACGAGCTGCACGCCGTCCGCGTCGTATACCTTGATGCCGTTGAACTCCTTCGGGTTGTGGCTCGCGGTAATCATCACGCCCGCCGCGGCAAAGAGGCGGTGCACGGCGAACGAAAGCAGCGGCGTCGGCACGGGCGAATCGAACAAAAACACCGGTATGCCGCCGCCCGCAAGCACGGCGGCCACCTCCAGCGCAAACTCCCGCGAATGGTGGCGCGTGTCGAACGCGACGGCTACGCCGCGCGCGACCAAACTTGGCTCCTCGCACAAATACCGCGCAAGACCGTACACGGCCTTGCGCACGGTGTGGCGGTTCATGCGGTTCGTGCCCGCGCCCATAAGGCCGCGGATGCCGCCCGTGCCGAACGTCAGGTCGCGGTAGAAGCGGTCGGTTATCTCGGCGGGATCGGTCAGCGCAAGAAGCTCCGCGCGCGACGAAGTGTCGAGCGCGGGACTATTCAGCCACGCCTCGTACCGTTTACGCGCGGTCTGCATGCTGCGTATACCATTCGTAGGTGGAGCGGACGCCCTCCTCGAGCGGTATGTTGTGGTGCCAGCCGAGCGCGTGCAACCGCGTCACGTCCGTCAGCTTCTTCGGCGTGCCGTCCGGCATGGCGATGTTCCACGTGATGGCGCCGCGGTAGCCGACCACGGAGCGGACCAGCTCGGCGAGCTGCCGGATGCTGACCTCCTCGCCCGTGCCGATGTTGACGTGCTGCTCGCCCTCGTAGCGTTCGAGCAAAAACACGCACGCGTCGGCCATGTCGTCGACGTGCAAAAATTCCCTCAGCGGCGTGCCCGTGCCCCAGCATTCGACGGACGAGGCCTTGGCGGCCTTGGCGTCGTGGAACCTGCGGATCAGCGCGGGCAGCACGTGCGAGCTGGCGAGGTCGAAGTTATCGTTCGGGCCGTAGAGGTTGGTCGGCATGCAGCTGATGAAGCGGTCGCCGTACTGGCGCATAAAAAACTTGCACATCTCCAAGCCCGCGATCTTGGCGACGGCGTAGGCCTCGTTCGTGCCCTCGAGCGGGCCGGTGAGCAGCGCGCCCTCGGGGATCGGCTGCGGCGAAAGGCGCGGATAGATGCACGTGCTGCCGAGAAACAGCAGCTTTTGCACGGCAAAATCGTGCGCGGCCTTGATTACGTTGTTCTGGATCTCGAGGTTTTCGTAGATGAATTCCGCGGGCCGCGTGTTGTTCGCGTTTATGCCGCCGACCCGGGCCGCCGCGAGCACGACGAGCTCGGGCCGTTCCTTTTCAAAGAAACGGTGCACCGCCTGCTGGTCGAGCAGGTCGAGCTCGGTGTGCGCGCGGCCGATCACGTTTTTATAGCCCTTTTTGGCCAGGTTCCGGCAGATCGCCGAGCCGACGAGGCCGCTGTGCCCCGCTATATATATTTTGGATGTTTTTGGAATCGGATTGGGCGCCATATCGTGAAAAACTCCTCCGGTTACGCGTTTTTGCCGCGGTATTGTTCGCTGGTCAGGCCGCAGGCGGCAAGGTCCGCCTCGACCATGATCGAGACGAGCTCACGAAAGTCCACCCGCCGCTTCCAGCCGAGCGCGCGCTCCGCCTTTTGCGGGTCGCCGAGCAGACACTCGACCTCGGCGGGGCGGTAGAAGCGCGGGTCCACGTCGACGAGCAGCCGCCCGGTCGCCTTGTCGTAGCCCTTCTCGTTCTCGCCCTCGCCGTCGAACGCGAGCTCGTGGCCGAGGCAGGAAAACGCCGATGCGGCGAACTCCCGCACCGTGTGCGTCTCGCCCGTGGCGAGCACGAAGTCGCCGGGCTCGTCCTGCTGCAACATGCGCCACATGCCCTCGACGTAGTCGGGCGCAAATCCCCAGTCGCGCTTGGCGTTGAGGTTGCCGAGCGAGACCTTCTGCTGCTTCCCGGCGGCGATGGCTGCGGCCGCGAGCGTGATTTTCCTCGTTACAAACGTCTCGCCGCGGCGCGGGGACTCGTGGTTGAACAGGATGCCGTTGGCGGCGAACATGCCGTAGGCCTCGCGGTAATTGACCGTGATCCAGTAGGCGTAGAGCTTGGCCGCGCCGTAGGGGCTCTTGGGATAGAACGGCGTTTGTTCGCTCTGCGGCGCGGTCTCGGGCAGGCCGCCGAACAGCTCCGACGTCGACGCCTGGTAGAAGCGGCAATTGTCCCCGAGCACGCGCGCGGCCTCGAGCAGCCTGAGCGTGCCGAGGCCCGTGGTCTCGGCGGTGTACTCCGGCACCTCGAACGAGACGCCGACGTGCGACTGCGCGGCCAGGTGGTAGATCTCCGCCGGACGGATCTCGTGCACGAGGCGCATCAGCCCCGACGAATCCGTCATGTCCGCGTAGTGCAAAAAGAAGCGTGAACCGGCGGCATCGCCAATAAGGCCCGCGATGCGCGCGGTGTTGTCGAGGCTGTGCCGGCGCACGAGGCCGTGCACCTCGTAGCCCTTGTCGAGCAGAAGCTCGGCAAGGTAGGAGCCGTCCTGGCCGGTCACGCCCGTGATCAAAGCGACATGTTTCATGAATCCCCCGTATAGCGGTAGTAATTTGCGGTTGCCTTTAGGGAGTATAGCACATTATAATAAAGGCATACAATGGATTTGCTTGCGATATATCAGTAAAATATTGCGCTAAGCGAGGGGGCGCGGGACATGCCGTTTTTCTTCGACCGCGGGGGCGATAACGCCGTCACAAAGTCCGACCGCGTGCTGCACACGCCGACGAAATTTGCGCGCGAGGCGCTGTTCTACGTGCAGGAGGCGGGGACGCTCGTTAGCCTCCGCCCGCATGTCTGCCGCAGGGAGAAGCAGCGCTCATACCTGTTTGTGCTCGTGCGCGAGGGCGAGGGGCGCTTCCGCGCCGGGGGCGAGGAGCGGTACCTGCGCGCCGGCGAAGGCGCGTTTGTCGACTGCATGGACGGCTACGAGCACGAGAGCAGCGCGCGCGCGCCGTGGCGGCTGATGTGGGTGCATTTCTACGGCCGCTCGCTGCCGCGCTACTACGAGCAGTTTCGCGCGGCGCACGGCACGCCGTTTGTCGCGCTGCCGGGCGCGGAGAAGTTCACGGACCTCGTCGAAACGATCGTCAGCTGCGCGCGCGAAACGAACGCGCGCGGCGAGATCGAGGCCTCGGCGGCGCTGCATGAGCTGGTGTCGGCGCTGCTCCTGATCGGCGACGGCGGCGAGCAGGCGGGGAAGCTGTCGGACGTGCGCGCGTACCTCGACGCGCACTTTGCCGAGCCGGTCACGCTCGACGCGCTCTCATCGATGTTTTTTGTCAGCAAGTTCCATCTCTCGCGCACGTTCTCCGCGCGCTTCGGCATGACGATCGGGGAGTATCTGACCAAGAGGCGCGTGACGGAAGCCAAGCGGCTGCTGCGCTTTACGGACGGCTCGATCGCGGACATCGCCAAGGCGGTCGGCGTTTCGGACGCGAACTATTTCAACAAGGTGTTCCAAAAAACGGAGGGCCTTTCGCCCTCCGCGTTTCGGAAACAGTGGTGAAGCGTGTAGGCGCATGTGTTTCGATCCGCACCCTCCGCGGGGAGGATGACGCGCGGCGGAATGGTTGGACGATTGATCTATGGCATTTTAATCCGCACGCTCAGCGGGGAGGGTGACCGTTGCGCCTGCTATCGTTTGGGTTGACACGTCCAATTTCAATCCACACCCCCGCGCGCCGCGCCTACGCCCCGCAGATCTCCCGATAGATCGAGATCAGCGTTTCGGCGTTGCGCCCGCGGTCGTGGGTAAAAAGCGCGCGCTCCCTGGCGTGCATCCGCAGCCGGTCGGTCGTTTCCGTATCCTTGAACGCGTCGGCGATCGCATCGGCGAGCGCGGGTACGTCGCCGAATGGCACGAGCCGCGCGTCCCTCCCGTCCTCGGCCATCGACGGCACGCCGCCGACGCGCGTTGCCACGAGCGGCACGCCGAGCAGCATCGCCTCGGCGACGGAGTTCGGCGAATTCTCAAGCGCCGACGCCGACACGAACACGCCGCAGCCGAGATACCGTTTCAACATGCCCGCCTCGTCGAGCGGGCCCGTAAATTCGACGCGGTCCTTGAGCCCAAACCGCGCGATCTGTTCGCTTAACAACGCGCCGTAGCCGCCGACGAGCAGCCGCCCGCGCAGTCCCTCGGCGCGCCGCGTCGGGTCGCCGCCCGCAACGACGAGCCGGAGATCCAAGAAGCGCTCGGCCAGCCGCGGCAGCGCGGGCAGGAGCGTGTGCAGCCCCTTGAGCGGATAGTACGCCTGACTGAAGAAGATCGTGTGCGGCTCGGCCGCTCCGCGGCGCCATTTTGCGCGGTAGAAGCCGTCGCGCAGACTCTCGTTGCAGGCGTGATAGACAAGGTTTGGGTTGACGGCGAGCGATTGCGCGCGGTCAAAGTCCGTCCGTCCGATCGCGTGCGCGGCGCTTTGCAGTATCCGTTTTTCGTTTTCCGCGCGTTTTTCGAAGGCGGCCTTCTGGAGAAGGATGCCGTCGCGGCGCAGAATATCGCGCAGCGTGCGGCGGCGCAGCGCGCGTTCCGGCAGCCCGGCCTCGTAGGCGGCGGCGATCGCGGTGCAAATACCCTGCAGGTGGACGGCCGTATGCGGCAAAAGCCCGGCGCTTTCGCAGGCAGACAAAGGTGGCAGCGCCGCGGCGCTTTCCGTGCCGAACAGGTGTACGGCGTCCGGGCTAAACCGCCGGATCGCCTCCGCGTAATGCGGCGTTTCGCCGAAGTCGGCTTCGAGCGTGAACGAGCCCGCGGCCGGCACGCCGTAATAGAACACGCCGCGGTGCGTCCCGACGGCCGGCTCCGTCAGGCCGGCGGCGGGGAAGCAGCAGCCGAGCGCGAGGCCGGGTTCGGCCGCGAGCGACTCGATCATAGCCGAAACCCAGCCGCCGGTCAAATAGTGGCCGAGCGGCAGCGCGCCGGTAAAAAACGTCGGCATGGCGTTGCTGTAGATCAGGATGCGCATGCTCTCACCTTTCCAGAATATCGCGAATGACGTCTTTTTTGCGGAGATAGCGCTTGAGCTGGAGCGCCAGTTCGCCCGGCAGGTACCGGAGCGGCGTCGACAGCACGATGTAGCTCAGGCGATAGAGCGGGTTTGCCGCGGAGCGCTTACTAAACAGCTTTTTGACCGTCAGCGAGCCGTAGAAGTTGTCGCCGGTCGCCCCTTCGTCGAACGTGTAGGTCAGTTCCGGGCACATCTTGATTCCGTACCCCTTGCGGTGCGCGCGCGCGGTCCATTCGTAGTCGGACGCGTAGTGCGGCAGAAGGATTGGGTGGAAACCGCCTATTTTAAGGAAATCCTTGACGCGGAAGAACAGGCTGCGGCTCGAGCAGACGTCTCCGTCCTCCCACGCGGGTTCGTATGCGGTTTTCTCAACCCGGCGGAACGAAAAATCGCGCTTCACCGCGCCGTCGAGTAACCGGCCCGTGTGTTTGCCGTAGCCGCAGCCCGCAATCAGCGTGTCCGGGTGCCGCTCCACGAGCGCCACGGCCGTGGTGAGGTAGTCCGGCGCGAACGACACGTCGTCGTTGGTCAGCAGCACGATGTCGTCCGGCCGGTCCGAAAGATGCTTGCGCACCCATTTATACGCCAGGTGCAGCGCGCCGCCCCAGAACAGGTTCCCGCTGCCGGCAAGCACCGTGGCGGAGGGCAGCGTTTTTTTAACGAGCGCGCCCGTGCCGTCGGTCGAGCCGTCGTCGACGAGCAGCAGGTGCACGCGCGGGTACGTCTCGGCTTTAAGCGCGGCGAGGAACGCGCGCGTCGTTTCGATTCTGTTATGCGCCGCCGTGACGACGTGGACGGTCGGAAGCGTAGAATGGTTCATACGTTCATTCAAACACCGAACAAATGCGCTTGTCAAGCGCGCTGAACCGTCGAGGCTGTTTAGCTGCATAAAAAATGCGGTTTTTATGCGTTCATGCGGCCGTACCTCGCCGCCGGGATTGCCGAATTTTGGCCAAAACATTTGGGAGACCCATCAATTTGGGCACAGTCGTTCACGCTTTTGCCATTGCGCGTTCGTGTTTATGCCCGGTTGATCGTGGTATACTACATGCATGGAACAACAATCGACACTCGTAAGACCGCGTTTTTCCGTCACGCTCGGCGTGCTTGTCATATTGATCGTGGCCATGTACAGCCTGATATTCACCATGTCCGCGCAGGACGGCGCGACGTCGGGCGGGCTGTCCGAAACGCTCACCGCGCTGATTGTTCCGGAAACGGCGGAAAATTTTGCGGCCTGGCATACGGTCGTGCGCAAGGGCGCGCACGTGATGGAGTTCGCCGTGCTGTATTTACTGTGGTACCTCGCGGCGATGGAAGCGTACCCCGAGCTGCCCGCCGAGCGGCAGGCGTTTCTGCCCGCGGCGCTGACGCTCGTGTCCGCCGCGCTCGACGAGCTGCACCAGACGTTCGTGCCGGGAAGGACCCCGCTCGTGACGGACGTCCTGATCGATATGGCTGGCGTGCTGCTGCTGGCCTTGCTGCTGTACCGCATGGATTGCCGGCGGACAGGCTCGGGGGAGCCGCGGCATGAACGAATGGAATGAACTGTAATAAATGAGAATAAAGAACGCGGGCGGCGCAGAGATGCGCCGCCCGCGGGTTATTATGGGATTTGATTGCGGCGCACCCCGTTTCTTTTCTTAATAAAGAAAAGAAGCAAAAGAATTTCAGGAAATGGCGCCTGGTTTTTCGTTGGGTTTCCAAAGGGGGTTTCCCCCTTTGGCAGAGGTACGGGGGACAGAGTCCCCGCAAAAAGAGGCTTCCCGTGGAACTCCCTCAATACTTCATCAGTACCTCGACGCGAGGGCTCCGCCCTCGCGCTCCCGCTTCTTTTCTTAAAAGAAAAGAATCAAAAGAATTTCAGGAAAAATCTTTACATTTTTTCGTTGGGTTTCCAAAGGGACGTGTCCCTTTGGCAGGGGTGCGGGGACAGAGTCCCCGCGAAGAAAAACGCATCAAGTATCTCCCGTCCCCGCTCAATACTTCATCAGCGCCTCGACGGTCTCTTCCAGCCCCATGCCGCGCGACGCTTTGACGAGCACGGTGTCGCCGGGCTCGATCAGCTCCGGCAGGATCAGAAGCATCGACTCCTGTGTGCCGAAGTAGCGCGTGCGCTGCGGAGCGAGCGAGAGCGCGCCCACGAACGTCTGCTCGGAGCTTGGGCCGACGCACACGATCAGATCGATGCCGTGCATCGCCGCGTACATGCCGCAGATCTCGTGCAGCTCGTCGGATTCCTGCCCCAGCTCGCGCATGTCGCCGAGCACGGCGACGCGCCGGCCGCGCGCTTTTTCGAGCACGTCGATGGCGGACATGACGGAGGCGGGGTTGGAGTTATAGCTGTCGTCGATGACGGTCAGCTTTCCGGTGCGGCGCACGTGCATGCGGCCATGCTGCGCGGAGAACGACTCGACGCCGCGCTTGAGGTCGGCAAGCGGCATGCCGAAATGCAGACCGACCGCGATCGCGCTGAGCGCGTTGTAGACCATATGTTTGCCGGGCGCTCGTACGTGCAGCGCGATTTTCTCGCCGTCGCAGCAGGCGGTGAACGCGACGCCGTCGAGCCCGAGGTCGCGGATGTCGGCCGCGCGCACGTCGCAGCCCTCGTCGAGGCCGAAGCGCACTGCGCCGGGGATGGCCAAGAGCAGGTCGTCGTCGCCGTTGACGATGGTCGTGCCGCCGGGCTTCTGATGCTGAAGCATTGCGGTTTTCTCGCGGAAAATGCCCTCGCGCGAGCCGAAGAACTCGATGTGCGAAACGCCGATGTTCGTCAGCACGCATACGTCGGGGGAAACGATTCGGGCCAGCGGCTCGATCTCGCCGAAATGGTTCGTGCCGAGCTCCACGACCGAGACCTCGTGCCCGCGCCCGAGCTGGAACACCGTCAGCGGCAGACCGGTCTGGTTGTTGAGATTGCCCTGGTTCTTGTGGACGCGGAACCGCTCGGCGAGCACCGAGGCGATCATCTCCTTGGTGGAGGTCTTGCCCATGCTGCCCGTGATGGCGACGACCGGGATCGGGAACAGCTTCCGGTAGGCGGCCGCAATGCTCTGCAGCGCGATCAGCGCGTCCGGCACGAGGATGTAGGGCTCACTGTCGAGCGGCGTTTCGGTCAGCACGAGCAGCGCGCCCTGATTTCTCGCGTCTTCGATAAACGTGTGGCCGTCGAAATTTCCGCCGCGCACGGGCACGAACAGGCAGCCCTCCGTTGCGGCGCGGCTGTCGATCACCACGTCCGAAACGCTGGAAAAAAGCAGCGCCGGGGAGCCGAAATACCGGCCTCCGGTCCAGTCGAGAACGTCTTTTACGGGGATGGGGATCATCTGTATTTCTCCAGCGAAAGCGTCACGATGCGGTCGCAGAGCGCGGGGTAGTCGATGCCAACCGCCGCGGCCTCCTGCGGCAGAAGGCTCGTCGGCGTCATGCCCGGCAGGGTATTTGCCTCGAGGCAGTAGAACGCGCCGTCGGCAGAAAGCATGAAGTCGATGCGCGCATACACCTCGAGCTTTAGCGCGCGGCAGACCATAAGGCTCGCCGCCTGGATCGCGGCCGAAAGCTCCGTCGGGATCGGCGCGGGGGTGATCTCCTCGGTCAGGCCCGGCTGATATTTATGCGCGTAGTCGTAGAAGCCGCCGCGCGGGCGGATCTCGATGACGGGCAGCGCCGTGTTGCCGAGCACGCCGCAGGAGAGCTCGCGGCCCGCGATATAGGTCTCGATCAGCACCTCGGGCTCGTACCGGAACGCCTCGCACAAGGCGTTAGCCAGCTCCTTCTCGTCGCGCACGATCGAGATGCCGATCGACGAACCGCCCGAGCAGGGCTTGACGACGAGCGGCAGCGCAAGGTCGCCGAGGTCCTTTAATTCGCTCTCCTTGAGCAGCACGCCGAACGGCGTTTTGACGTTTGCCGCGAGCAGGAGCTGCTTGGTCACAAACTTGTTCATCGCCACGGCGCAGCCAAAGTACGAGCTGCCCGTGTAGCGGATGCCGAGCATGTCGAAGAACGCCTGCACGCGGCCGTTCTCGCCGTTGTCGCCGTGCAGGGCCAGAAACGTGATGTCCGCGGCGCGGCACAGCTCGACGACGTTCTTGCCGATGAAGGGTGAGAACCCCTCGGGCCTTGTCTTGACAATTTGGGCAAGGTCGGGCGCGCTGCGCTTGACGCTGTGCTCGGCGGGCGCCGAAGATGCCGTAAACGCCGCCGTGACGGGCGAGGGCAGGGCCATAAGGCCGTAGTACAGGTCGACCAGCACGGCGTTGTGGCCGGCCTTGCGCAGCGCCGCGCAGATCCGCGTGCCCGAGGACAGGGACACGTCGCGCTCGGGCGAAAGTCCGCCCGCCAATACCACGATATTCATGCCGCCTCCCCAATCCGTTTTGAAGTTCCGTATCCTAAAACATATATCACGAAATGCGGGGCATGACAAATGTTTTTTCGAAAATCATACAAAATTTGCGGCGGCCATAGTATACTGATACCATGAAAATAATCGTCAAACGCTTTCTTGCCGTCCTGCTGCTCACCGCGCTTTTGGCAAGCGGAACGGGCTGCGCCTGCACGTATCTTCTGTACCGGCTCGGCTCGGGCTCGCTCGCAAACACGCCGGCTCCGACGGCGGCTCCGACCGCGCCGCGGCTCGAGCTCGGCATCTCGACGCAGAAACACCCGGACGTTTCGTTTTCCAATATGCAGTACGAGCGGCCGGACCTCGACGCGCTCGAAGACGGGCTGGACGCGCTGTTTGCCGACGCGAAAAAGGGCAAAAAGCCCGCCGACGAGCTGCTCGGGCGGTACAAAAGCATTCAGGACGCGTACAACAACGCCGACTCGCAGATGTCGCTGGCGTATTTGCTCTACGCGATGAACGTCAAGACGTCCGGCTACAAGGACGAGTACGCGGACCTGTACGCGCGGCTCAACGAGCTGGACCTTGTCATGACCGACGCGTCGATCGCGCTGCTCGAGTCCGAAGAATACGGCTCCGCGGCGCGCGCGGCGTGGGGCGGCGAGTATTCCGACACGGTGTTCGAGAACGAGGCGCTCAACAGCGTCGAGATTCAGCCGCTGCTCGAGAAGGAGCAGGACCTGACGTTCCGGTACGACGAGCTGCTCAGCTCGTTCGAGCTCGTCGACGGCGGCAGGAGCTGGACGGTCGAATCGCTCGCGCCCGCGTACTACGCCGGCGAGATCGACTACGACGAATACGTGCGGCTCTACGACCGGTACTACCTCGAGCTCAACCGCGAGGCGGGCAGCCTCTTCATCGACCTGCTGAGCGTGCGCGACGACATCGCCAAGACCCTGGGCTTTGGCAGCTACGCAGCGTACATGTACGAGTGCTACGACCGCGACTACACGGTCGTCGACGCCGAGACGCTGCAGCGGGCGGTCAAGGGATACATCGTGCCCGTCTACATCCAGGCTTCGACGGAGAACTACGCCGACCTCTCCGAAGTAAGCTTCGACCTGGACATCTACTTCGTCAAGCTGCAGCGCGCGGCCAAGGACTTCTCGCCGCTGTTGCTCGAGTCGCTCAACTACATGCTGCGCAACGACCTCTACGATTTCGACGTGAGCGCGGATAAGATGGAGGGGAGCTTCACCACCTACCTCAGCAACTACAAAGCGCCGTTCATATTCAGCCAGTGGGAGGGTTCGAGCGGCAACGTGCGCACGGTAATCCACGAGCTCGGGCACTTCACGAACTATTATCTCAACGCGCTCGTCGGCTGGAGCGTCAGCGACCCGCTCGACCTGGCCGAGGTGGACTCCCAGGGGCTGGAGCTGTTGTTCATCCCGTACTACGACACGTTCTTCGGCAAGAATGCGGACATAGCCGCCGCCGAGACGCTGCTCGACGCGATGTACGCGATCGTGACCGGCTGCATGGAGGACGAATTCCAGCAGGAGGTCTATCAAAACCCGGATATGACGCTCGATGAGATGAACGAGCTGTACCTCAGCCTCGCCGGCGAGTACGGCATGCAGGAGCTGTACGGCTTCACCGGCACCGAGTGGGTCGGCATCCCGCATACGTTCCAGTCGCCGATGTACTACATCAGCTACGCCACGAGCATGATCCTCTCGATGGAGCTCTGGGAGAAGTCGCAGAGCGATTACGATGCCGCAAGGCAAGCGTATTTTTCCATCCTTCAGCGCGAGCCCTACGCCAAGCTGCGTTCGACCGCGGCGGAAAACGGCCTGTCCGATCCGCTCGGCGTGGGCACGATCGAGCACCTTGCGGATACGCTCGCCGGTTATTTCGACCTGGACTGACCTGTATATGCACGAGGACGCGCAAAGGAAACGGTTTTTCCGGCAGGACGATACGCTGCCCGAGGGCGCGGTGCTGCGCGGCCGGTACACCGTGCTGCGCGCGCTCGGCGGCGGCGCGCTCGGCCTGACCTACGCGTGCTATGACCGGCAGAGCAAGGAGAACGTCGCCGTGCGCGAGTTCTTTCCCGAGCGGCTCTGCGAGCGCGCGGAGCACGGCCTGAACGTTTCGCCGCGCAATATAGCCGCGGGACAGGCGTTCATCGCCGGCGCGGACGAGTTCTACGCCGAGTACGGCAAGCTCATGTCCGTGCGCGGCAGCACGAACGTCGTCGACGTGCGCGACTGCTTCTTTGAAAACTGCACCGCCTACGCCGTGACGGAGCTGTACGACGGCATGGACCTCCTGACGTATCTGCGCCTGCGCGGGGCGTTTCTCTCCGCGGGCGAGGCCGCGTTTTTGCTGCAACAGCTCACCGACGGGCTGATCGTCGTGCACTCGCTCTCGATGCTGCACGGCGATATCGCGGCCCGGAACGTCTTCCTCGTCAAAAACGGCCCCGCCAAGCTGATCGATTTCGGCGCCGCGCGGCCGTACCTGGCGGACGAGCCCGTCCACGCCGACGGCACGACCGACGAGCCGTGGACGGACATCCGCGCGCTCGGCGAGACTGTCTATTATGCCTGCACCGGCTACCGCGCGCCCGAGCCGAACATTGCCGCCGCCGGCACGCTGTCGCCGCTGCCCGCGCCGCTGCGCGGGACATTGCTGCCCATGCTCACCGACGACCCGCGCGTCCGCTTCTCCTCCGTGTTCGAGCTGTTCCACGCGGTCAATGGCATCGACGTGCCCGCCGTCCGCCCCGAGCTGCCCGAAGGAAGCGTCGAACAGTACGCGCTGACGCTCCGCGGCGCGCGCGATAAGATTCTGCGCAACCGCCGCATCGCGCTCGTCTACGGCGCTCTTGCGCTGCTGCTCGTCGGTGTGCTGGTGTATCTGCTGGTTACGCATTAAGGGGACGGGGACGGGGACGGGGACGGGGACGGGGTACGTTGGAGGCTCCGCCTCCAAACCTCCGCCAAAGGGCCGAGGGCCCTTTGGAAACCCGAACTGCTAAGACCCCGACTGTCGCTTATGCCCCGAGCTCTTTGGAAACCCAGCTAAAAAGCAGCCGCACGCGGCCGCTTTGGTTTATATTTGAGTCGGGTTTCCAAAGGGATGTGTCCCTTTGGTGGGGGTTCGGGGGCAAGGCCCCCCGCGTACCCTTCGGGCGGAGCCTTCAGCGTCCCCCCGTCCCCCTTACACCAAGTTCTCCGGGTTCAGGCACTCGAGCTCGGGCAGCACGAAGCAGCCGTCCTTGCGGACGAGCACGCCGTCGAAGTAGATCTCGCCGCCGCCGTACTCGGGCGTCTGTATGAGCACGAGGTCCCAGTGCTGGCTGGACTTGTTGCCGTTGTCGCATTCGTCGTAGGAGGCGCCGGGCGTGAAGTGGATGCTGCCGGCGATCTTCTCGTCGAAGAGCGTGTCCTTCATGGGGAACGTGACGTAGGGGTTGACGCCGATGGCGAACTCGCCGACGTAGCGCGCGCCCTCGTCGATGTCGAGCTGTTCGTTGATGCGCTTTGTGTCGTTGGCCGCGGCCTCGACGATTTTGCCGTTTTTGAACACGAAGCGGATGTCGGTGTACGTAAAGCCGTTCTCGAGCGACGGGGTATTGTACGCGATCGTGCCGTTCACGCTGTCGCGCACGGGCGCGGTGAAGATCTCGCCGTCGGGGATGTTCACCCTGCCGGCGCACTTGACGGCGGGCAGGCCCTTGATCGAGAACGCCAGGTCGGTGCCGGGGCCGACGAGGCGCACGCGGTCGGTCCGTTCCATCAGCGCCTTGAGCGCGTCCATCGCGCGGTCCATCTTCGCGTAGTCGAGGCAGCAGACGTTGAAATAGAAGTCCTCGAACGCTTCGGTGCTCATGTTGGCAAGCTGCGCCATGGAGGGCGTGGGGTAGCGCAGGACGACCCACCGCGTCTTGGGCACGCGGATCTGCCCGTGGACGGGCGTCCAGTAGAACTTCATATAGTCGTTCATTTTCTCGCTCGGCACGTCGGCAAGCTCGGAGGCGTTCCCGCCGCCGCGCACGCCGATGTACGCCTGCATGCCGCTCATGATAGCGGCGTCCCACTTTGCGCGCGCGGCGAGCTGCTCGGGGGTGCAGCCGAGCAGAAGCTCGCGGTCGAACGCCGGATCGCGCGCCCACAAAAACGGATTGGCGCCGGCTTTGTAGGCCTCCTTGATCAGCGCGCGCACGAGGTCTTCGTTGCCGCCGGTCGTCTCGATCAGCACGTTTTCGTCTTTTTGCAATTCGCAGGAGAAATGGATCAGGTTCCTGGCCAGGGTGAGCACTCTCGGGTCGAACATGGGGTGGTACCTCCGCATGAAAAAATGGGGTTTGGGTCTTATGGCCTATTTTCTGCGCACGCGCACAAAAGGATGCGCCTATACGTTGACGTTGTAGATCCGCTTGACGTGCTCGCGGTTCGGCAGCATGATGAACAGCACGCCGAGGGCGTTGACCGCCATCGCGCCCGCGGTCAGCGCGCGCAGCGGCAGCGCCTCGCCCAAAGCGCCCGCGGCGAGCTGGCCCAGGATCATGCCGGACATGTTGAGCATCTGGAATATGCCGTTGAAGCGGCCGCGCATGCCGTCCGGCACGTAGTTCTGCGTGCCGGAGATGCGGATGTTGTAGCTCGTGATGGCGAGCATGCCGCTTATCAGATTGAACGCGACCATCGCCGCAAACGGAAGGAACAGGTATGAGCCGTCCAGCAGCGAGATCGTGAGATAGACGAACGCGGCGACGGCAAACTTTTTTGCGGGCGGCAACCGGAGCCGGTAGTGCGCGGCCCCGCCGAGAAGCCGTCCCGCGGTGGCGGCGGCCATCACGACGGCGTATTGCCCGAGGCCGGCGTCGCCGAGCGTTCTAAAGTACGGCAGCACGAGCGTCTGCGGGATGCCGCCGCAGAGCATGGTCAAAAAGAAATACGCCGATATGGCGAAAAGCCCGCGTTCCTGTTTTAAATAGGACACGCCGCTAAGGAGGTCCGCTTTGAAGCGCGCCGCCGAGAAGCGCTCGCTCCCGCGCTTTTCGGCGTGCTGTTCCGGGGCCGAGATCCGCGTCTCGGCGACGGCGGCGACGAAGAACGTCACGGCGTTGAACAAAAACAGCGGCGCGAGCCCGGTCGTTTTATAAAAGTACGCGGCGACCGGCACCATCAGCGTCGTGGCGAGCGGATAGATAAGGCTCGACACCGAATAGGCGCGCGTAAAGTTGCCCGGCGCGATGAGCGACGGGTAGAAGCTGTCGTAGGCGACGGCGTAGACCGAGTCGACGCTGCCCACGAGCATGGCAAACAGCACGAACACCGCATAGTTGAACCAGCTGTTTTGCAGCAGCAGATAGATGACAAGAAACAGCCCGCACGAGACAAAATCGAGCGTGTAGAGCATTTTTTTGCGCGAAAAGCAATCGAGGTACGGCCCTGCAAACAGCGGCAGCACGATGCGCGGCAGGCCGTAACAGACCATGAAGAGCGCGTAAAGGAATACGGAGTCCGTGTAGTCCAGCACCAGCAGGCCCATCGCAAAGCCGGCCACCGCGTTGCCGAACATGGAGACGACGGAGCCGAACGTGATGATCGTGAAATCTTTTGTCCAGAGCCTTTGCGTTTTCGACGGTTCGAGCGTGGAATTCATGAGGAAAATCATATCATAATTAACAAAAAAAGTGTAGCGGCAAAGCTGCGTTATTTCTGCAGAATTCTTGACTTGCAACGCGTTTGTGGTACGATATTAGCAAGCTTATTTTGGGCGTACTGCGGCCACCCGCTTTATGCGGGTGCATTTATCCCATAGAGAGGACACGATATGTGGAAATACTCGGTCAAACGAATACTGCTCGCGATATTGACGGTATTCATCATCATTACGATCACGTTCTTTACGATGAACGCGATCCCCGGCGGTCCCTTTGAGAAGGAGAAAGCGCCCGATCCGGCGGTGCGCAGGCTCATGGAGGCGCGCTTCCATCTGGACAAGCCCGTCGGCGAGCAGTTTATCCTGTACCTCGACGGGATTCTGCACGGCGATTTCGGCATCTCGCTCAAGAGCGGGCGCGACATCATGAAGACCATCCTGGAGTCCTTCGCCATCTCCGCCCAGCTCGGCGGCATGGCGGCGGTCGTCGCGCTCGCCGTCGGCCTCGTGTTCGGCTCGATTGCTGCGCTGATGCGCAACAAATGGCCGGACCGCGCGATCATATTCTTTACGACGCTGTTCGTGTCGGTGCCGTCGTTCGTGCTGGCGACGCTGCTGCTTCTGATCTTCTGCCTTAAGCTGGACTGGTTCCAGGTCTGGAGCACGTCGAACCCGCAGTACTTTCTGCCGGTGCTCGCGCTCGCGCTCTACCCCATGTCCTACATCACGCGCCTCACAAAGTCCAGCATGCTCGACGTGCTCGGTCAGGATTACATCCGCACGGCGCGCTCGAAGGGCCTTAAAGAGAGCGTCGTGATATTCAAGCACGCGCTCAGAAACGCGCTCATCCCCGTGGTCTCGTACTTCGGGCCGATGATGGCATACATCCTGACCGGCAGCCTTGTGGTGGAGACCGTGTTTACGATCGGGGGCCTCGGCACGAAGTTTGTCACCGGCATCACCAACCGCGACTATCCAATGATCATGGCCACGACCATATTCGAGGCCACGCTCATGGTCATCATGACGCTCGTCTCGGACCTTGCCTATAAGGCGATTGATCCGCAGATCAGCTTTGATTGAGGAGGACGAACGGCATGGAATACTCTGCAAACCAGGTCCCCAAGAAGCGCCTGCTCAGCCTGCAGCTCGACCCGGCTCTATTCGAGCCGGCGACCGACGAGGAGAAGCGGCAGCACGAGCAGATGCGCGAATCGACGACGTTTTTCCGCGACGGCATGCGCAAGCTGTTTAAAAACCCGCTCGCCATCTGCTCGCTTGCCGCGCTGCTTTTGATCGTGCTGATCATCACGTTCGCGCCGAAGATCTGCCCGTACGGCTACGAATACATGGTCACGATCGACGGCGTGCGCGATATATCGGCAAAGAACTTAAAGCCCGGCGAGTTCTCCGAGCTCGAGCAGCAGAAGATTGCCCAGGGCGAGAAGATTTTCCCGCACATATTCGGCACGGACGAGTTGAGCCGCGACTATTTCATCCGCGTCATCTACGGCACGCGCGTCTCGCTCCTCGTCGGGCTGTTTGCGAGCCTGATCGTGCTCGTGATCGGCCTTCTGTACGGCTCGATCTCCGGCTACGCCGGCGGGCGGACCGACCTTGTGATGATGCGCGTCGTCGACATCATCTATTCGCTGCCGGACATGCTGATGATCATCCTGCTCTCGGTCGTACTCGACGCCGTGCTCGGCACGGCGCTCTCGGGCACGGTGTTTGAGAAGATCGGCGTCAACATGATCTCGCTGTTCATCGTGTTCGGCCTTCTGTACTCGGTCGGCATGGCGCGGCTTGTGCGCGGCCAGATCCTGCTGATCAAAAAAAGCGAGTACGTCCTCGCGGCGCGCGCGCTCGGCGCAAAGCCCGCGCGTATCATCCGCAAGCACGTTTTGCCGAACTGCATGAGCGTCATCTTTATCTCGACCGCGCTGCAGATCCCGAACGCGATATTCACGGAGAGTTTCCTCTCGTTCGTCGGCCTCGGCGTGCAGGCTCCGATGCCGAGCTTAGGCTCTTTGGCCAACGCCGCGCGCGGCGGACTGCAGAGCTACCCGTTCAAGCTCGTGTTCCCGGCGCTCACGATCTGCCTGATCGTGCTCTCGTTCAACCTGCTTGGCGACGGCCTGCGCGACGCGTTCGATCCCAAGCTGCGGAGGTGAGCCCATGGAAAAAACATTGTTGCAGGTAAAACATCTCGAGACGTCGTTCTTCACCGATTCCGGCGAGGTCAAGGCCGTCAACGGCGTTTCGTTCAATCTGGAGAAGGGCAAGGTGCTCGGCATCGTCGGCGAGTCCGGCTCGGGCAAGAGCGTGACGGCCTACTC
>CAZKGE010000005.1:27022-28418 GCA_964552065.1 uncultured Oscillospiraceae bacterium
CTGACGCTGCTGCGGCTGCACGAGCCCACCGGCGGCGAGGTGCTGTTCGACGGCGAAAACGTGCTCGACTTTTCAAAGCAGCGGATCCGCTCGTTCCGCGGCGACAAGATCAGCATCATATTCCAGGACCCGATGACGTCGCTCAACCCGGTGTACACGATCGGCGACCAGATCGAGGAGGCGGTGCTACTGCACACGGACCGCACGCGGGCCCAGGCGCGCGAGCGCGCGGTCGAGATGCTCACGCTCGTGGGCGTCAACGAGCCGAAAAAGCGCGTCAACCAGTACGCCTTCGAGCTTTCCGGCGGAATGCGGCAGCGCGTGATGATCGCCATGGCACTAGCCTGCGAGCCGGACATCCTGATTGCGGACGAGCCGACCACGGCGCTCGACGTCACGATCCAGGCGCAGATCCTCGAATTGATGCAGGAGCTGCAGAAGAAGCTCGGCATGGCGATCATACTCATCACGCACGACCTCGGCGTCATCGCCGAGATGTGCGACGAGATCATCGTCATGTACGCCGGCCAGGTCTGCGAGCGCGGTACGGCCGACGAGATCTTCTATAATCCCAAGCACGAGTATACGAAGGGCCTCCTTAGGTCCATTCCGTCGCTTGTCGGCAAGCGCGAGCGGCTGATCCCGATCGCCGGCTCGCCGATCGACCTGCTCAACCTGCCCAAGGGCTGCGCGTTCGCGTCGCGTTGCGATCGGGCGATGAAGGTCTGCCTGTCCCAGCGGCCGGAGGAGATCTGGGTTGGCAAGGACCACCTCGCGGCGTGCTGGATGAACGTTCGGCAGGTCTACGACGAGAACGCGGGAAAGGGCGGCGACGAACAATGAGCGATGTGCTTCTCGAGGTCAAAAACCTTAAGGAATATTTTCCCATACGGACGGGCTGGTTTCAGACAAAGCCGCTCAAGGCGGTCGACGACGTGTCGTTCTCGATCAACCGCGGCGAGACGCTGGGCCTTGTCGGCGAGTCCGGCTGCGGCAAGACGACCGTCGGCCGCACGATCCTGCACCTGTACAAGCCCACCGCGGGCGAGATCGTCTACGACGGCGTGCGCATCACGGAAGACAACATCGCAAAGTACCGCAAGGACATGCAGATCGTGTTCCAGGACCCGTACAGTTCGCTCAACCCGCGCATGACCGTCGGCGACATCATCGGCGAGCCGCTCGACATCCACAGGCTCTGCAAAACGCCGCAGGAGCGTGCGGACCGCGTCGCGGAGCTGATGGAGCTCGTGGGTCTCAACTCCGAGCATATGCGCAGGTACGCGCACGAGTTCTCCGGCGGCCAGCGCCAGCGCATCGGCATCGCGCGCGCGCTTGCGGTCAGCCCGAAGTTCATCGTCTGCGACGAGCCGGTGTCCGCGCTCGACGTGTCGAT
>CAZKGE010000006.1:0-25400 GCA_964552065.1 uncultured Oscillospiraceae bacterium
GAAAGAATGGAAGCAATGCATCAAACCCCAATGGAAGCCGCGAGTGACAACATCCTCGAGCTTTGCAACATCTGTAAATCCTTCCCCGGCGTTAAGGCGCTCAATAACGTATCCTTCACGTTGCGGCGCGGCGAGATCCACGGCCTGGTCGGCGAGAACGGCGCGGGCAAATCCACGCTGCTGAAAATTCTCTCGGGCGTATATAAAAGCGACAGCGGCGAGATGATCTACGACGGCAAGCGGTTTTTCCCCAGGACTCCCATGGAGGCGCAGGAGCAGGGTATCTGCATGGAATACCAGGAAAAGACGGCATTTCCGAACCTGACGGCGGGGGAGAACATCGCAGCCGGACACTGGGGCCAGTACACCAAAAGCGGCAGGAGCAGCGTGGTGGACTGGAACCGTCTGCACGCCGCCGCCGGCGAGATACTTGCCAAGCTGAAGTTTGATATCAATACAAAGCAGAAAATGGAGGACCTCTCCCCGGAAAAGCAGCAGATCGTGCAGATCGCGCACGCGATCGCCATCCGCGGCAAGGTGCTGATCCTGGACGAGCCGACGGCCGCGATTTCCTTCAGCCAGGTCGAGAACTTGTTTACAATTCTGCGTATGCTCAAGGACGAGGGGTATTCCATCATCTATGTGTCGCACCACCTCAAGGAGGTATTCCGCATCACCGACCGCGTGACCATCCTGAAGGACGGGGAAACCGTTGGCACGTTCAACACGGCGGACCTCACCGAGGCGGAGATGATGCGCCATATGGTCGGCCGCAAGGTGGAGCGCGTACAGCATCAAACGGACCTTATCGGTGCGGAGACTGTGTTCAGGGTCGAAAACCTCACGGCGAAGGACGGCAGCCTGCAAAACGTTTCCTTCACGGTCCGCCGCGGCGAGATCGTGGGCATCGCAGGGCTGCTGGGCAGCGGAAAGGAACTGCTTCCGCGCGCCATCGTCGGCTTAAAGTCGCTTTCGAGCGGAACGTTTGAACTTTACAAAAAGGCGTATCGACCCAGATCGCCCAAGAGTGCGATCAAATCCGGCATCACCGTTTTGCCGGCGGACCGGAGCATTGAAGGGCTGGTGCTGGAACAGAACCTCGGGTTCAACATGACGCTATCCTCCTTCAACCGTTTCACAAAGGGCCCCTGGATCCTGCAAAAGAAGGGCGACAAGCTTGCTTATGACGCGGCGACCGATGTCAGTCTCAAGTACGTCTCGCTCAGGCAGGCGGCAAATTCACTCAGCGGCGGCAACCAGCAGCGCCTCATGATCGCGCGCGCGTTTATGACGAACGCGAAGCTGATTGTTTTCAACGAGCCTACGCAGGGCGTGGATGTAGGCGCAAAGGCCGAGATCCATAAGTTGATCCACAGATATGCGGACAACGGCGGCGCGGTCATCCTCGTGTCCTCGGAACTGCCCGAGCTTTTGAGCAACTGCGACCGGATTCTGGTCATGAGCAGAGGGCAGATCAATATGGAGCTTGCGGCTGAGGAGGCCAACGAAGACAAGATCCTGGAAAACATGATCGGTTAATCCAAAGAAGGAGTTTATATCGCTATGGAATCGCTCAAGATCAAAGGGGAACAAAGCAACATCCTCCAAATCGCAAAGGATTACATGCTGGTGTTGTTTGTCGTGCTGCTCTGCGTGGTGTTTAACATTATCAATCCGAAGTTTCTGGGCGGCACCAATCTGCAGAACCTGCTCCGGCAGACAGCCGTCAACGCGATCATCAGCGTCGGCATGCTCATTCCGATCCTGACCGGCGGCATCGATCTGTCCGTCGGGGCCGTGTCAAGCTTTGCGGGCGTGCTGGTCGCGGGCTTTCTGACAAACAACGGGATGGGTATCTGGCCCGCCTGCCTGCTGGTCCTGTTCATCGGCGCGCTGATCGGCGCGTTCACGGGCTTCCTCGTCACCTTCATGAACATCGCGCCCTTTATAGCGACGCTGGCGGTGCAGACCATCATCGAGGGTGTCAAGTACATCTACTGCCGTTCGGTGTCCATCTTTATCACCAGCGAACGGTTCATGGAGCTTGGCGGCGGCAGCACGCTCAACATCGCAAACCCGATCTGGCTGATGCTGATCGTTACCATCATCGTGCAGGTCATCATGTCGAAGACCGTGTACGGCCGCAGCCTGTACGCCCTGGGCGGCAATCAAAAGGCGGCGCGCCTGGCGGGCATCAACACCGACAGGATGATCTTCTCGTCCTATGTCGTCAGCGCAATCTGCACGACGTTTGCCGGCCTGATTCTCGCCTCACGCCTGGCGGTGGGCTCGCCGCTTGCGGGCGCGACCACGGTCAACAACTGCATCGCGGGCGTCGTCATCGGCGGCGGCAGCCTCGCGGGCGGCCGCGGCAAACCCAGTATGGTGCTCTTCGGCGCGTTCGTCATCGGCATGGTGGCAAACTTTTTGAATCTCATGGGCGTGCAGAGCTATACGCAGAAGGTGTTCGTCGGCATCATCATCATCCTGGCCGTCTACGCCTCCGAGCGGAGCAAGGCCAAGAGAGCCTAAACGGGAGGCAGGTATGCAGACGATATTTGGGGCCCCGCCGTATTATGCGCAGGGGCCGGGGGCTCTGCGGCAGCTTCCGCAGCACATGCGGATGCTGGAAACCGGGAGGCGTACGCTGATCGTTGCGGACCCGGGCGTAATGGGCTGCGTAAAGCATATGTTCGACGCGCTGGATGCGGCGAAGATGCCGTATACGACGGTGGTGTACGACAAAAGTATTCATCTGGCGAATATCTACGCGCTGATCGATACGCTGGACCGCGATTACGACTGCGTCGTCGGCGCGGGCGGCGGCAAGGCGATCGACGTGGCCAAGCGCGTCAGCTGGGCATTGCAGGCCCGCCTCATTACGGTGCCGACCAGCGTGGCCTCGGACGCCTGCACGAGCCGCACCGCCGTTTCCTATGGAAAAGATGGCGAAATCGTGGAGGATAAGGCGCTGTTCAACCCCGACGCCGTGATTGTGGATTCGGAGGTTGTGGTGGGCGCGCCGTTCCGGCTGTTCTCGGCGGGTATGGCGGACGCCATTTCCAAGCGTTTCGAATACAAGCTCTCGCTCAAATGCGCGCAAAAGAACTGGTACGACGGCGATCCCGCGTTTTTTATCGACGACATCTCCGAAAAGATGCACCTGTTCCTGCTCAAGGAAGGGCGTTACCTCGCGGACTGCTTCCGGCATCACGAACTGAACGATACCGTTGAGAAGGCGATCACCGCGATGTTTCTGATGAGCAGGTTCGTATGGGACGCGGGCGGGCTGCGCGGCGCGCACGATATGTTTGAGGAGTATCACGACTGCGGCTATGGCCCCGATGTCATGCACGGCGAGATGGTCGGCTGCTTTGACCTCGTTCAGCTCCTGCTCGAGGAGTATCCCGAGAACGAGTTTGAGGAGCTGTATAAACTGTATCGGGAGTTGAATATCCCGCTGAGGCTGTCGGAGATGGGCTTCCCGGTCGAAGACTGCGGGAAGCTTGATGCACTCGTGCAGCGGATGCTTGCAAAATGCGCCAAATTTAATTATTACCCGGGCGCGGAGAAATTCAAGGACGCCATTGCCCGGCTGGAAGCGCGGTAGGCCGCCGCGGCGGGCGAAAAACGGGCGAAAAAGCGGGAGTAGAATGATATGAGCAATATTCTGGATCAATTTCGGTTGACGGGGAAAAAGGCGGTGGTGACGGGCGCGTCCGGCGGTATCGGCCGCGCATGCGCCCTTGCGCTGGCACAGGCGGGCGCGGATGTGGCGCTGCATTACCACGGCAACAGAGCGATGGCGGAAGAGGTCGCGAGCGAGATTCGCGCGCTAGAACGTGACGCGTTCTGCATTCGGGCGAACGTTGCGGACTACGACGACGTCAGCCGGATGGCGGACGAGGTCCGTGCGCGCTGGGGCAGGGTGGACATCCTGTTCAACAACGCGGGCATCGGGTTGACTGTCGATCCGGAGAAGAGCACGAAAGAACAATGGCTGAAGGTGATCGACGTGAACCTCAACGGCGTGTTCTACTGCGCGCAGCTGTTCGGCAGGATCATGATCGAGGGCGGCGGCGGTTCCATTATCAACACGGGCTCGATGTCGGCTGAGATCATCAACAGGCCCGAGGAAGTGTCCTACAGCACGTCTAAGGCCGGCGTGCACCTGATGACGAAGGGGCTTGCGGCGACCTGGGCGAAGTATAATGTCCGTGTCAACGCGATTGCGCCGGGATACATCGCCACCGAGATGTCGCTGCCCGAGATGCGCAACC
Organism: uncultured Oscillospiraceae bacterium; assembly: GCA_964552065.1. Lineage (GTDB taxonomy): Bacteria > Bacillota > Clostridia > Christensenellales > CAG-138 > CAZKGE01. The sequence goes on from CAZKGE010000006.1 coordinate 4,281, forward strand.
GCCCCGAGTGGGTCGAGCGCTACTGGACCGACTGGACGCCGCAGCGCCGCGTGGCGGCGCCCGAGGAACTCTGCGGCCTTGTGGTATTCCTGGCAAGCCCCGCGTCCTCGTTTATGACGGGTTCCTGCGTGACCATCGACGGCGGATTCACAGTATATTGAGGCGAAAGAAAGCGGCGGGGATTCGGATTTATGGAGCTGCGGGCCCAGCCCCCAAACTCCCGCAAAGCCAACGGGAAAGGGAGCGGGAGGCGGCGGCTCCCGTATAAACAGCCCATCCTGAAAGGATAAGGACCCGGCAAACGGGACCGCGCAAGCCCGATTCAGGCTGCGCTTTCCGGTTGCCGGGCCTTTTATCTGTGCCGCGCACCCGCAGACGAGGCTGGTTATCTCTCCGCCGTCCGCGCCTGCGCCCTTCGTATCTCCGACCGCTTCATAAACCGGATGCGCCAGGCTGTCTTGAAGTACGCAAAGTTCTGAAAGAACGTGTTCTGCGATTCGCCCTCCGTGCGCGCCTCCCAGACGGCCGGGATCTCGATCAGCCTCACGCCGAGCCGCATGGGCTTGAGCGCCGTCTCGAGAAAGAACGGGTGCTTCTGTTCCTCAAAGCGGATCGAGCGCATGAGCGTGGTCGGGAAGATGCGATAGGCGTAGGTCAGGTCCGTATTGCGGCTGAAGAACAGAAGCCCGATGCCGAACTGGAACACCCAATTGCAGAGCTTTTTGATGAAGCTGTAGCCCGAGAAGCCGCCGCCCTTTGCCCAGCGCGACGCCGTGATGATCGCGTCAGGCGTCTTTTTTGCCAGCTCAATGAAGCGTGCGACGAGCTCCGGCGGCGTCTCGAGGTCCGTGCTCATCATCACCATATGGGAGCCGGACACGCGCTCGATCGCCTCCTGAATGGCCGCGCCGATGAACGGCTTTTGCTGGTAATAGATCGTGACGGGCACGTCCGTGGCGGCGTCGCGGATGCGCTCCGCCACGCGCACGCAGTCCGGCGTCGTCTTATTGCACAGCACGATGAAGAGCTCGGCCAGGTCGCTGTGCGCGCAGGTTTTTAGGATGGTGTCCGCGGTCTTTTGGAACGAGTACGTCTCGTTGATCGCGGGAAGTATCACGGATACGTTGGCAAACGGCTGCATGGGTCGGTTCCTTATCCTTTGTTTTTCTTTATTGCTTAATCGCTTATTCGAGCCATAGATTGAAGCCCGCAGTTTGATTCGGGTTACCGCTTCAGCAGCGGCCGAGCCAATCCCGGTATACGCCTTCGAGCGTCTCGTACAGCGTGTAGCGCTGCTCCCAGCTGAGCTTGAGGATGCGGCTGTTGTCGCCGAGCAGCAGCGGCTCGTCGGAGGCGCGCAGAAGCGCGGGGTCCTCGCGAATTTCCGCGGCCACGCCGGAGATGGCAAGCAGCATCTCGAGCACCTCGGAGATTTTATACGCCTTGCCGGTGCAGATGTTGACCGGCACGCCCGGCGTCCCCTTCTCGAGCAGCGTGATCATCGCGGACACGCCGTCGCGCACGTCGATAAAATCGCGCGCGGTCGAGAGGTTTCCGACGCGGATCACGGGCTCGAGCAGGCCCTTTTTGATCAGCGCGATCTGGCGCGCAAAGTTCTGGATCGCGGTCGCGGGCGGATGACCCGTGCCGACGTGGATGAACATGCGCGGGAAATACACCGGCAATCCGGTGTTCGAGAAATACTGGTAGCCGAGCATCTCGGTGCCGGCCTTGGCCACGCCGTAGGGCGTGACGGGCCGCAGCATGCGCTCCTCAACGAGCGGGCAGTCGGCGGGATCGAAGTCCCCGTATTCGGCGCTGCTGCACGCGAGCACAACGCGCGTGCCCGGGCCGTTTTTCAACGCGCATTTGAGCACGTTGAGCGTGCCAAGGTAGTTCGTGCAGTGCGTGAGATACTCGCAGTCCCAAGACATGCCGTTGAACGCCTGCGCGGCCATGTGTACGACCACGCCGGGCTGCACGCGGCGGAACACGCCCTCGAGCGCGTCGCGGTCCGTGATGTCGCAGCGCAAAATGCGGCTGTCCTGCACGGCCTCCATGCGGCTCGACGCGCTGGAGCGCGCAACGCCCGCTACGTCCGCGCCGAGCGAGAGAAACTGCCGGTAGAACTCCGACCCGACCATGCCGGTGATGCCGGTGATCAAAACTTTCATGATGTTCCTCGATTTCCTCCGATCAATATCAATACCGGTTTTCAGTCAGTCGGCCCGTCAGCCGGCCAGCCGCAGCAAAAGCGAGCGCAAAAAGCTATACAGCGCGACGGCCTCGCGCGGGAAATACCGCGCGCCGAACGGTTCGAGCGTCGCAAGAAACAGCACCATAAGCGCGGTCTCGGGCACGTGGCGCTTAATGGCGCCGGAGAGCGACTCCGTCGAAGCGCGCATGGCGGGATCGCGGGAAAGGAGCAGCATGCAGAACATCAGCGTCTGGCACGTAAACAGCGCGGCGAGCCAGCGGTTCCAGTCGACGGTCGTGCAAAACACGGGCACGAACAGCAGGAGCGACAGCAGCATGTACGGCTGCGGCGCGTGGAAAACGGGCACGTTGGCTTTCTTCAGGTACCGGAACATGCCCGCCCAAAGGCGGGTCAGTACCGCGATGGCGGGCGAGAGCAGGATAAGCTCGATCAGCGCGTAGCGCACGGGCGTTTCGCCGCGCAGAAACGGCAGGAAGTGGTTCTGCACGCCGTATAAAAACGAACGGAAATACTCGTAGTCGAGCGCGCTATGGCTGATGTCCAGGTCACTCTGCGCGGATAACGCCGAAACCATCGCGTCCGCGGACGCAAACCGCACGCTCGAAAACAGCTGAACATACAAAAACGCCGCGCCGACGAGCGCGAACGCGCCCAAGGTGAGCAGCAGCGTTTTCTTCTGCGGCCTATATTCCGCAAACGCGTCGGTCAAAAACGCGGCGGCGGCCACGGGGAAGTAGATGAACAAAAACACCTGGTGCACCATCAGCGCGACGACGCAGAGCGTGGTCAGCAGTGCGTACTTTGGCAGCGCGCGCTTGATGTTGACCGCGAGCGCCATGCCCAGCGTGAGCAGCAAAAGGTAGGTGTCGAGCCGGCCGAAATTGGCCGCGTTCCACAGGTAGGCGACGGAGTACGGCGCGGCGGCGTACAGCGCGAGCAGCAGCGCGGCGGCGGGCTTAGCCCCGTCGCCTGCCGCGCGGTATGTACGGCCGAACAACAGCGCGATAAGCGCGATGCAAAGCACGATCGCGGCGGACACGAACCGCTGCGCGCCCGCGGCGGACACGCCGTTCGGGCTGAACAGGCGCAGCAGGCTGCCGATTAACAGCCGCGAGCCGGAGCCCATCGAGTAGTCGAGCGCGTACCAGGTCGGCGCCCAGCCGGAGATGCCGTCCGGCCGCTCCAGTATAAACCGCGACAGCAGCACAAAAAACGTGGCAAGCTCCACGCCGCAACGCTTTATTGCCGCAAACCGTCCGCGCATCCGCGCTCCTTTCAGCGCTCCAGCAGCTTTTCGGCCAGCTGGACCGCTTTTTCGACCGTGAGGTCGGAGTTGTAGTGCTCGTGCTCGCCCCAGCGGCCGAGCCCGTACACGCCGCGCGCGGCGCAATGTTGCAAAAGTGCGCGCATCACGGCGGGCTTGTCCGCGGTGTTGAGCGGGTAGTTGTAGTCGCAGCGGTGCCGGAACGCGCAGTCCGTGTCCGCGACACGCTCCGCGTTCGTCTCCGTCCAGTAGCCGCGGCTGCCCGGGCAAAAGTTGTGCCGCACGAGGATGCGGTGGTAGGGCAGTGCCGGGTCGGGGCAGTAGACCCAGTGCGCGTCGGTGTCCATATGGCGCGGGAAATACTGCGTCTCGACGGACGTGTGCAGCAAGCTCGGGATGGCGGCAGCCAGGTCGGGCGTCAGCCCTTCGATGCGGGCAAACGAGCGCCACGGCACGGTCGTCACGATCGTGTCGGCAGCATACGTCCGGCCGTTTTGGTCCGTCACGGTGCGCGCGTCAAGGTCGAGCTTGTCGGCCTGCGCGTTCAGGACCAGCCGGTCGCCCAGCGCGCGCCCCATGCGCAGCCAGACCTCGCCGTAGCCATAGCGCTTCGGATAATAGAACTGCGCGTGACCGGGCTGCGTGCCGAACGGCTTCTTCTCGAGACAGCTTCTCAGAGTCTCCTCGAACGAGACGTTCGGCAGCTTTTCGAGCCAGTAGGTGCCGAGCGAGGTGAGCGCGCCGCCGAACATCTTGCGGTTGTACGGCAGCATGTAGTCCTCCGCGATGCGGTCGCCGAGCTTCCAACGGATCCAGTCGACGAACGCGGCCGGCTGCGGCGCGCCCGAATTGCAGCCCGCCGCCGCGATGGACAGCAGGTAGCGCATCTGGTCGGGGACAGGCAGCTCGAACAAGTTCGCCTCCAGCGGATGATGGACTGTCGTCCACCCGAGGTCGATGCGCGAGTCGCGCTCAAACGCGTTCCACTCGCCCTCGGGCAAAAATGAGAACAAAAATTTGTTGACGGCGGGCCGCCGCACGTCGAGGAAGTGCCCGCCGCCGACGTCGAGCGGCGCGCCGTCCACGGTCACGCTGCGGCAAAGCCCGCCGGGCTCGGCCTCGCGCTCCAGCACCAAAAGGGATGTTTCTCCGGATTGTTGCAGCCGGTTGGCAAATGACAGCCCCGCGGGGCCCGCGCCAAGGACCAAATATTTTATACGATGCATGCACTCGGGTTCCTATGCATTTTTTACCATTATAATACAATTTTCGCGCGCGCTCAATTTTTTTCATGCGCCGGGTTTACAGTTTTGTTAAGGATTCGCCACGAATACCACAATTTTCATCGGACTAATTCCATATTTTTGTTTTACAATAGATCAGAAGGAAGGGAATATGAGAAAAGCGTTGCTGCCGCTCATCGGAGCGATACTGGTCCTTGCGATTCTGCTTGCCGGCCTTGCATACCGCGACGGGTACGTGGCGCCGTGGAACGACGCGGAGGGGAGCTTCTCCGCGCTGGTCTCGCCCGGGGCGGGCGGGATCCGCTCGACGATCGAACAGCTCTTGCTGCCGGTCGGCAAGCGCGTGCTCGCGCTCGGAGCCAACGCCGACTCCATTGAGGGCGTTGGCGAGCTCGTTTCCGGAACGGGTGAAGCGCCGGAGAACACGGGCGAGGACATCGCGTTCTCGGAGACGCTGTACCCGTACCGCGCGATGCTGAGCAAAGACCAGCAATCGGTCTACAACCAGGCGTACGCCAACGCGCTCTCGCTGAACGAGGGGTATTTTACGCTTTCCGAGTCGCTGACCGAGGCGGAGCTCATCGACGTGATGAGCGCGCTCATCAACGACCAGCCCGGCCTGTTCTTTCTGGAGACGCGCTACAGCTACGGCTATCTGTCGAACGGCAGCGTCGTCTCGCTCAAGCTCGAATACAACAGGACCGCGGGCAATATCGCGACCTACCGCGCGGCGTTTGAGACCGCGGCAAAGGACGTAGTGGCGGCCGCCTCGAAGCTTTCCTCCGACGTGGAGAAGGAGAAGTACGTGCACGACTACCTGATGGACGGCGTTTCGTACGACCAGTCGGCTGCGTTGAACCAGAGCGCGTACAGCGCGCTCGTGCTCGGACAGTCCGTCTGCGCGGGCTATTCGCGCGCGTTTCAATACCTTTTGATGCAGCTCGGCATCCCGTGCTACTACTGCGAGGGCACCGTCGACGGCGGCAACCACGCCTGGAACATCGTGCTGCTGGGCGGCGGCTACTACCACGTGGACACATCGTGGGACGACGTTACGGGCGACGCGTACGGCCAGACGAGCTATGCGTATTTCAACCTGACCGATAAAAAGATCGGCGCGGACCACGCGCGGCGCGGCCTGTCCGTCAACCTGCCCGCCTGTCAGGGTACGGCGCTTTCCTACGAGGCCGCGTTTGGGGATTCGTCCAATGTCCCGTCCGCGTCGGGCTCGTCCAAGCTGCCGTCGTATCAGAAACTTGGCTTTACGAGCGGCGAGGTCATCACGTCGCTTGCCGGTTACTATGACTACTGCGAGAGGAGTTTAACGTCCGCGGGCGCGGGCACGCACACGCTCGAGATGGTGGTGCAGAACATCGACCTGCTCAACGAGATCTACGATTCGATCCGCAGCGAGGATTACATCGGCGGGTACGCGCAGTCGGTCGCGACAAACCTCGGCCTGACCGGCTGCAGCATCACGCTCAAGGTCGCGGCCGAGTACCTCGCGGACGGCTACATCCTGCTTTCGCAGACGACGACGCTCACGGGCGAGAAGGCCACGCCCGCGCCGACGGCGACGCCCGCCGCGGCGCCGACGGCGGTCCCGACGCCCCAGCCGACCGCCGTACCGACGGATACGGCCGTACCCTACGCGCCGCAGGATGCGCAGGCGTTTACGACCGCGTCCCCCGGCGAGCCGCCGCATGGCGGCAAGGGGCGCGGCAGCCGCAACGACGGCGGCACGCCGCAGCCGTAACCGCAGACCGCAGCGGATACGGGCGGCGTCGGCGGCTTTTTTTCGCGCGGGGGAGGCCGCAGACGCTATTCCGGCGGCGGCGGCATGGAAACGAAAAAATTTTGGGTGCGGATGAAACGGCGGCGATTGCGGGTTGTGTATTTGTCGCGCATGCGGATTGTCATATTTCGAAGTCGTATAGCGGGGAAATCCTATCGCATCACATAGAAATATCTTTTTGATTGGGCCAAAAAACGCTTGACTCTGCCGTACCGTCATAGTATAAGGTACAAAACGCAGGGAGGGTTGACCAATGCTGACGGTGTGCGAGGTGCGCGACAGGACGGGCGATTCCGTCCGGACGCTGCACTATTACGATGAGATCGGGCTGCTCAAGCCCACAGAAGTGACGGAGGCGGGCTACCGGTTCTACGACGACGCGGCGCTCAAGACGCTGGAGACGATTTTGTTCTTTCGTGAGCTGGAGTTTCCGCTCAAGCAGATTCGGAACATCCTGAACAGCCCGCGCTTCGACCATCGGGCCGCGCTGAAGGACCAGCTCGCGCTTCTGAAACTGCAAAAGAAGCACATCGAAAAGCTGATCGCCCTCGCCGAGAAAAATATCATGGAGGAAGGAACAATGGATATGGATTTTTCCGCGTTTGACAAAACGGAAATGGACCAGTACGCCGAGGAGGCGCGCGAGCGCTGGGGAGGAACGCCTGCGTACGAGGAGTCCCGAAAGAAGATGCAGTCCTGCGGCAAGGAAGACTACGACCGGCTGGCCGCGGACATGGGAAGCGTGTTTGCGGAGTTTGCGCGGCTCCGTGGAAGCGACCCGGCCGCGCCGGAGGCGCAGGCTACGGTGCAAAAGCTGCAGGCGCTGATTACGGGCCGCTGCTACACGTGCACGGACGAGATCCTGGCGGGGCTCGGCGAGATGTACGTCGCCGACGAGCGGTTTACGAAGAACATCGACTTGGCGGGCGGGGGCACCGCTGCGTTTGCGTCCGAAGCGATTCGCATTTACTGCAAAAAGTAGGGCGGCGCCGAGCGCCAGGTTTGGGCGCTTGGTTGCGCGATTAGGGCGGGAGAATTGCCGGTGCGGTCGGGCTGGGGTGCGAAAGAGTTTTGCGGATTTCCAAAGGGGCGTGTGCGGCCATTGCGAACCGTAGCGCGAAGCTGAGCACCCAACGGGATACATTGCGGGGCGCCGCCCCGCACCCCGCCAAGGGCCGGAAGCCCTTGGAACCCAATGAACCGGTATGATTCTCTCGTAGCGATTCAAAGAGTGTCGCAGCCGAACGCCGCCTGCGGCGGATCGCTCTAGCCGCCGGCCAGCTCCAGCAGGTCGTCGGCAAAGCGGGCGTAATTGGTCTCGGCGCAAAACCGCTCCTCGTACAGCTCGCGCGCGCATTTGCGCAGCGCGAGCTTTTTTTCATGCGGCAGCGCAAACAGCGCGGCCAGCGCGGCGGCGATCTCGCCCGGAGTTGGGGCGGCGGGCAGAAGCGCGCCGCAGTCCGGCCCCGCGATCTCCGCCGATCCGCCGACGTCCGTCGCCACGACGGGGATGCCGAACGAGCAGGCCTCCATCAGAGAGACGGGCAGCCCTTCGGACGAGGACACGTTGACGCAGCAGTCGAACGGCGTATCCGAGAGCGTCTCCATCAGCTCCGCGTTCGGCACGCGGCCCATAAACGTGAAGCGGACGTTCGGCTTTTGGCCAAGCAGCGCACCGGCCTGTGTTTTCAGCCTTTCCAGTTCCGGCCCGCCGCCAAAATGCGTCCACTCGACGGGAAAGCCGTCGAGCAGCGCGAGCGCCTCAATCAACAGCCCAAGCCGCTTGACCGGCAGCGCGTTGGAGCAGCTGTACAGCCGCAGCGCCGCGCCGTCCGGCACGGGACTCAGGCCCCGGTCGGGCACGCCCATGCGCGACAGGGCGTACTTTTCGTCATCGTCACCGCCGCACGCGTGGTGCGCAAGGTAATACGCGCGCCCCTGCTCCGACACGAAGTACGCGCGGTCGAGCGAGCGGTCGGTCTGCTTCTTGAGCTGCTGGCGAAAAAACGGCTGCCGCTCGTCGTAGAGGTCGTAGCCGTGCGTACGCGCCACGACCTTTGCGTTGCCGGTCAGGCCGCGCTCCTTTGCCCGCGTCAGCGCGTAGGCGGCATAGTTGTTCCAGTAGGAATAGTAGACGTCGGCGTCCGCGCCGCGGCCGATCAGCCGCTCGCGGATAAGATACCGCGTAAAGCACCGGGCCTCGGCCATAAAATACGCGCCAAACAGCAGGCGGCCGAAGCGGTGCGCGCGCGCGGCAAAGATCGCGCGCCACTCGGACCAAAAATCGCGCTCAAACGGCAGCGCGAACGCATCGGGAACGTGCCGCAGCGGGCCGGGACGGCGGTAGTGCAGCACGCGGACCGCGGGATCGACCGGCACAAGCTGCGCTTTGAACGCGGACTTGCACACGATCGTCACGTCGAAACGCTCGATAAGGTACGGCAGCTCGGGGCCTATAAACGAGGCTTCGGTCTGCGCATATGGAAACTCGTCCGTGATCAGGACGAGTTTCATTTTTTTCTTCACTTGTTGTGTCACGCCTGCTGCGGGGGCCTGGCAGCGGCGCGCCTGGCCTCGGCCTCGTCGAGCGCTTTCTGCCGCTCCGCATCGAACTGCTTGCGCAGCTTACCTTCGATCTCGTTGGCGAGCTCGGGGTTGTCCTTGAGGAACAGCCGCGCGTTGTCGCGGCCCTGCGCCATGCGCATGTCGCCGTAGGAGAACCACGCGCCGGATTTAACGATGACCTTGCGCTCCACGGCCATGTCGATCAGCGAGCCCTCGCGCGAGACGCCCTCGCCGAATATCATGTCGAACTCGGCGATCTTAAACGGCGGCGCGACCTTATTTTTGACGACCTTGACGCGCGTGCGGTTGCCGACGGCGTCGTTGCCGTTTTTGATCGTGTCGATCTTGCGCACGTCGAGGCGCACGGAGGCGTAGAACTTGAGCGCCTTGCCGCCGGGCGTGGTCTCGGGGTTGCCGAACATCACGCCGACCTTCTCGCGCAGCTGGTTGATGAAGATCACGACTGTATTGGACTTGTTGATCGCGCCCGTGAGTTTGCGCAGCGCCTGGGACATCAGCCGCGCCTGCAGGCCTACGTGCGCGTCGCCCATATCGCCCTCGATCTCGGCCTTGGGTACGAGCGCCGCCACCGAGTCGATGACGATGGCGTCGATCGCGCCGCTGCGCACGAGCGCCTCGGTGATTTCGAGCGCCTGTTCGCCTGTGTCCGGCTGGGAGACGTAGAGGTCGTCAACCCTGACGCCGAGGTTCTCGGCGTAGACGGGATCGAGCGCGTGCTCGGCGTCGATAAATGCCGCCACGCCGCCCGCCTTTTGCGCCTGCGCCAGGATGTGCAGGGCGATCGTCGTCTTGCCCGAGGATTCCGGCCCGAATATCTCTATGATGCGCCCGCGCGGGATGCCGCCGACGCCAAGCGCGAAGTCCAGCGGCAGGCAGCCCGTCGAGATCGTGGCCACCGGTACGCGCGTGGTGTCGCCAAGCTTCATAATCGCGCCCTTGCCGTATTGTTTTTCGATTTGACCCAGCGCGATCTCCAGCGCTTTTTCCTTTTCGACCATGAGAAACTCCCCCTTGTAAACATACTCATCGGTGCGGCTGCCGCCGCGCCGCGTTGCTTGATTGGTTTCTTAGGTATGCGCGAAAATGTCCGCGCGATCCCGAAATTTGACTGATTATACCATGCGGCGCCGGCCTAAGTACAGAGGTTTCTCCTTAGCAGGTCGCAGGCGTGCAGGGCCGCGGTGGTGCGCACGCGCGCGCGATCGCCGTGGAGCGCAACGCGCCTGAACGTCGTGCCCCGCGCCGTGGCGAGCGCGACGAACACCGTGCCGACGGGGTTTTCCTCCGTGCCGCCGTCCGGCCCGGCAAAGCCCGTGACGGCCAGCGCATAATCCGCGCCGGAGGTGGCTTTCATGCCCTCCGCCATCTCAAGCGCGCAGCGCTCGCTGACCGCGCCGAAGCGCGCGAGCGTCTCGGGCTGAACGCCGAGGCGGCGGATTTTGGCCGCGTCTGTGTAGGTTACGCACGACTCAAGCAAAAAGCGCGAGCTGCCGGGCACGTCCACAAGCTGGCTTGTCACAAGCCCGCCCGTACAGCTTTCGGCGACGGCAAGCGTCTGCTTCCGCTCGATTAAAAGGCGCGCGCAGGTCTCGGGCAGCGATTCACCCGCGATCGAGTAGACGTAGTCGCCGGCCCGGCGCAAAATCTCCTCGATCATCGGCCGCGCGATCGCTTCGCCCTCCTCGTCGTTTTGGCAGAGCGCGGTCACGCGCAGCGACACCTCGCCGGTCTTGACATACGGCGCGACGGTGGGGTTCGTCTGGCCCGCGATGACGTCGCGCAGGCGGTAGGTCAGCTCCGATTCGCCGATGCCGAAGAGGCGGATTTCGTGCGAGAGCAGCCGCGCCCCGCTTATGCGCTCAAGATAGGGCATGACGTGGTTGTCGAACATCGGGCAGAGCTCGCGCGGCGGGCCGGGCAGCAGTACGGCGGTTTTGTCCGCCGCGACCATGATGCAGCCGGGCGCGGTGCCGTTGGGATTCGGCAAAATCAGGGCTTCGCGCGGGAAGTTGGCCTGCTTGAGGTTGTTTGGCGTCATGCTCCAGCCGCGCGCGGCAAAGAGCGTTTCCAGCCGCCGCACCTCCTCGGGGATCGGCTCAACGGAAAGCCCGAGCGCCGCGGCGACGGTTTCCTTCGTCAAATCGTCTTCGGTCGGGCCGAGACCGCCCGTGAACACCACGACGTCCGAGCGCTCGATGGCCTGATGCACGACGGCGGTGAGCCGCCGCGCGTTGTCGCCGACCGTGGTGTGGTAATAGACCTGAAACCCAAGCGGGGCGAGCCGCTCGGCGATATACTGCGCGTCGGTGTTGACCACCTGGCCCATCAAAAGCTCGGTGCCGACGGATACGATTTCCGCGATCATGGTGATGGCTCCTTTGTCGCTGTGTTGCGGGGCAGGGCGTGTTTCGGCCGAAAAGCGGTTGCGGCTGCCTTAATCCCAGCGCACGGCGCTGCGGTTTAGGAGGATGTAGTCGACGGCCGACCAGATCGTAAACACCGCCGCCGTGCACATGACACCGAAATCGAAGGCGAAGTTCCACCTTGCAAAGATCGGGTTGCCGAGCAGCGTCCAGAGGATGCCCACGACCTGCAGCGTCGATTTGAGCTTGCCGAGCCAGTTGGCCGCGATGACCGTACCGCCCGAGACCGTCACGAGCCGAAAGCCCGATACGATGATTTCCCGCCCGACAAATATGATGCACAGAAGCGGCGAAAGCATGCCGTTCCACGTCATCATGATAAACGCCGAGCAAAAGAGCAGCTTGTCCGCGACGGGGTCCATGAGCTTGCCGAAGTTTGTGATCAGGCCCCGCGTGCGGGCGATGTAGCCGTCGACGATGTCCGTCATATCCGCCGCAAAGAAGATCACCGCGGCAAGGATATTCCACCAGGACAGACAGCGTTCGAGGAAGAAGCATGCCACGAACACCGGCACCATGAGCATGCGCAGGATGGTGAGGCGGTTTGGCAAGTTCAGCTTGGATTTGCTCATTGTTCCGGCACCCCGATCATATCGTATTCGAGCGCGCGGGTCAGGCGCACATCCCGGTAGCTTCCAATGGGGAAAGGAGCGTCCGTTTCGATGTAGATGCGCCCGTCGACGTCCGGCGCTTCGGCGTAAGAGCGGCCGTAGGCGCGCTTGCCGTCGAAGCCCTCGACGAGCACCGTGACCCGCTCCCCGACGCGCTTACGCTGCAGGGCAAGCGAGATATGGCGCTGCTTTTCGAGCAGCGCGTGCAGGCGCGCGCGCTTGACGTCGTCCGGCACCTGGCCGGGCATCGCGGCGGCGGCGGTGTTTTCCTCGGGGGAGTAGGCAAACGCCCCCACGCGATGGAAGGGGTGCTCGCCCAAAAAACGCATGAGCCGCTCGAACGCCGCGTCCGTTTCCCCGGGAAAACCGACAAGGAATGTTGTGCGCAGCACAAATTCCGGCGCATGTTCGCCAATGTAGTCGAGCAGCCCCGCAATCTGCGCGCCGTTTCCCCGGCGGTGCATGCGCTGCAACACCTCGTCGTCGACGTGCTGCATCGGCATGTCGAGGTAGGGCACGATCTTTTGGCTTTCTTGCATGCGCATAATCAGCGCGGGTGTGATCGCTTCGGGATAGGCGTAAAGCACACGCAGCCAGCGCAAGGCGTCGATTTGCTCGAGGCGCGAGAGCAGCTCGGCAAGCATGGGCTTGCCGTAACGATCCCGGCCATAGGCGGTCGTGTCCTGCGCGATGATGCTTAGTTCCGTTACGCCGCCGTCGGCAAGGCGCTTTGCTTCATCTGCAAGCGCCTCGATGGATTCGCTTGCAAGCGGGCCGCGAATCAGCGGGATCGCGCAGTAAGCGCAGCGATTGTCGCAGCCGTCGGCCACGCGCAGATACGCGCGATGCGGCGGCGTGGTCAATATGCGGGCAGACTGCGCTCCGCAGGGCGGCGCGTCGGTTTCGGCGTCGCCGAGCAGGCGCAGCAGCGAAGAATACTCGCGTACGCCGAGCAGGAGGTCAACCTCCGGCAGCTCCGCGCGAAGCTCCGCGCGGTAGCGCTCGGAAAGGCAGCCCGTGACGACGAGCGTTTTACAGCGCGCGGTTTTTTTATACTGCGCAAGCTCGAATATGGCGTCGATGGACTCCTGCTTGGCGGATTCGATAAACGCGCAGGTGTTGACGATGAGTACGTCCGCCTCTTCGGGGTCGTTGGTCAGCGTATACCCCGCGCCAATGAGCAGCGCGAGCATGCGCTCGGTGTCCACTTGGTTTTTTGCGCATCCGAGCGATACGACGCCGACGATGGGCATACGCTGAATCCTCCGCTTTGATCGTTGCAATTAACGCCGCGCCGAACGGGCTTACTCTTCGGCCGTATCGTCCCCGTCGTCCATACCGGGGGCGGCGGCGAGCGGCGTACCGTCGCCGAAAAGCTCCTCGTACTGCGAGCGGCGGATGCGCACCTCGCGCGCCTTGCTGCCGTTGAAGCCCGAGATATAACCCTTCTGCTCCATGATGTCGATGAGCCGCGAGGCGCGCGCGTAGCCTACGCGCAGCCGCCGCTGGATCATGGAGGTGCTGGCCTGTCCGTGTTCGAGCACGACGCGCACGGCGTCGCCGAGCAGGTCGTCCTCCTGTTTGCCCTCGCCGAACGCGCCGCCCGAGGGGCCGGACTTTTCAAATGTGGAAACGTCGTCGAGCACCTGCTCGTCAAAAACGGGCTCCGCCGCGCGCTCGTTAAAGTGGGACACGATGCGCTCGACCTCCTCGTCGGAGACGTAGGCGCACTGGAGCCGCGTGGGCTTGGCCGAACCGTCCGGGTGGAAGAGCATGTCTCCGTTGCCCACGAGCTTTTCCGCGCCGCTCATATCGAGTATGATACGGCTGTTCGTTGCGGAGCTCACGGCAAACGCCGCGCGCGAAGGGATGTTGGACTTGATCAGGCCCGTGATGACCGTTGCGTCGGGCCGCTGCGTGGCGAGGATGAGGTGGATGCCGGCCGCGCGGCCAAGCTGCGCGATGCGGCGCACGCTGTCCTCCACGTCGTCGGGCGCGACCATCATGAGGTCGGCAAACTCGTCGATAATCACGACGATGCGCGCAAGATGCTTTTCGGGGTCGTTTGCTGTCTGCTCGTTGTAGCGGTCGAGGTTTCTCGCGCCCTGCGCGGAGAAAAGCTTGTAGCGCCGCGTCATCTCGTTGACGGCCCAGCGCAGCGCGCCCGCGGCCTTCTTCGGCTCCGTTACCACGGGGATGAGCAGGTGCGGCAGCGAGCCGTACATGGTCATCTCCACCATCTTGGGGTCGACGAGCACGAAGCGCACCTCCGCGGGGGAGGACTTGTAGACCATCGAAAGGATGATGTCGTTGATGCAGACGCTTTTGCCCGAACCGGTCGCGCCGGCGACGAGCATGTGCGGCATCTTGGTCAGATCCGCCACGACGATTTTGCCGCTGGCCTCCTTGCCAAGCGCCATCGTCACCGGCGACGCGCTCATGCGAAACTCCCTGCTTTCGATCAGCTCGCGCAACACCACGAGCAGCGAGTTCTTGTTCGGAATCTCAATGCCGATCGCGCTCTTGCCGGGGATCGGCGCCTCGATGCGCAGCCGCGGCGCGGCGAGCGCCATGGTGATGTTGCTCGTCAGCGACGTAATGCGCGAGATGCGCACGCCCGGCGCGGGCTGGATTGCGATGCGGGTCAGCGCGGGGCCGACCGAGATATCCGTTACCCGCGCGGAGATGTTGAAGCTTGCGAGCGTGGAGATGACGATGCGCGCCTTCTCCTCGGGCGAGATCGGTTCCTCATTCTTGGCCACGCCGGGTTTGTTGAGCAGTTCGGCCGACGGCGGCTCGTAGGCCCCCGCCTGCGGCTTTTCCTTGGGTTTGCCGCCTGCGGCGGCGGGGCGGCGCGGCGTGGACAGGGGCTTTGCAGAGACGCTGTGCGACTGCGCGCCAAACAGCGGCGCCGGGTCGGGCAGCGCCTCGCTTTCGCGGCGTTTGTTCGCGCCGGACTTTAGGTTAAGCGGCACGTCGTCCTCGGGTTCGAAGTCGAGTTCATCCCACAAATCGGCGCCCTTGCGCTTTGTGCCGGCGGATTTCTTCGTCGGCAGCTCGCCGGAGAGCGGCGTGAACGTAAGCGCGTCGTCCATATCGGCGACGGTCGCCTTCTTTGACTTGGCCCTCCTGCCCGCGCGCGCCGGCGGGGCTGGCTGCTCGTCCTCGAGATTCAGGGTAAAGAGCGGCTGTTCCGCTTCCTCGCGCCGCTGCTCGCGCGTGTTCTCCACGGCGGCCTGTATCGTGTCGGTGAGCTTTTCGCCCGCGCGCTGGATCGACACGCCCGTAACGATAATGACGCATATGACAAGCAGCGAGATCGTCACAACGTAGGCGAGCGTCTTGCCGCCGAGCATAAGCAGGGGATAGCTCAGCACCGCACCGATGAAGCCGCCGCCAATGCGCGCGCTCTGTCCAACGACGTGGGCCTCGTTGATAAAGTTCATATAGGTCGTGTTTTCGTAGGCGGCGCTGCGGACGATCTGCAGCAGCGCCACGAGCGCGAACGTGCCGAGCACCGCGGCCCAGCCGGAGCCGCCGAGCTTTGTATTGGAGCCGCCGCGAATATAGACCACGCCGACACCGACAAGGATCAGCGGCAGCGCGTACGCCACGAGGCCGAAGAGGCCGAAGAGCGCCTTGCCGAGCATCTCGCCAAGGTAGCCCGTCGCCGAGAAGAAGAGATAAGCCGCCGCGAGGATGCCCGCGGCAATCCAAAGCACGCCCGCAACCTCGGATGCGCGCTTCTCCTGCACGGCGTTTTTTTCACGCGCTGCGCTGCGCGTATTGGAACCGCTTTTCTTGGAAGCCAATCGGGAATCGAATCCTTTCCCGGGCGCCGACGCCCGATGCGGGTGCGATGCGTGTGCGGCAAAAAAAGCGCCGCTTTGTGATCATGATGCACACATTTACCATTTTATTATACAACATGTTGCGCCCGCGCGCAACGCGCGCCACGAGAAGCGGTTCCAAAACGGCCCAGAATCTGCCGCGCCGCTGCAGCTTGCCACAGCGGGCAAAACGCGCTATACTCAACGTATATGCGTGACGGCAATCCGGCCGCGCGCTTGATTTGGAACATATTTCCATCATGGAAATGAGGCCGTCATTCCAGCCGCCGGGCACGAAGAAGGGGGACGAACGAATGAAGCGACAAATCGCGCTGTTTTGCGCCGTGCTCGCGCTCGCGGGCCTTTTTCTCGGCTGCAAGGCGACGGAGGACATCACGCCGGCTCCGACCGCCAAGCCGGAGAAGCCGAGCGTCGTCGTGACCAACCAGCAGCTCTCGCCCGAGCATAGCATCGAGGTGCAGGGCCGCGGCGAAGTCGCGGCGATCCCCGACCGCTCAACGATTACGATCGGCATACGCGGCGAGGGCGAGACGGCCGAGGAGGCGACGCTGCACTGCGAGGAGAGCGCGCTGAACGTGCGCGACATCGCGTCCGCGCAGGGCGTGCCGCCGGAAAGCGTCACCGCCGCGGGCGTTTCGCTTGGCACGAAGCAGCGCGAGAGCGACGGCGCGATCGTTGGGCACGTCGCGACCGACACGATCACGATGGTCATCAGCGATGTCGGCGACGCCAACGCGATCCTCTCGGCCATCATCGACGCGGGCATCACCGAGACCTACGCGGTGCTCTATAGCCTCACCGACGCTTCGGGCGCGTATCAGGAGGCGCTTGCCGCCGCCATGGCGGATGCGTTGGCGCGGGCAACCGCCTTGGCGGTGGTCTCGAACGTGCCGCTCGGCGCGGTGATCGGCGTGACCGAGAAGCCGCTCGAAGGCCCGCTTACGGGCGAGTCCTCCGAGAGCAGCACGATCAACATCACGGCCGAGATCACCGTGCGCTATCTGATTCCATAAGTATTAAATGAAGAGCAACATCCGGCGGCGGGCATTGACCGCCGCTTTTTGCACGTTCGATCCCCGCGTGATCGGGCGGCCGGACGATGTCCCTTGCGGTTCCGGGGCGGCGGGGAATCCTTCCAAATGCTTTAAGCGACGCCGCTTTTGTTTGCCCCGGCGCCGCCGTGTTTAGTAAGGCTCCATGACCTTCTCGAGCAGCGGTGCGCGCGCCTCGCGCCGCGACTGAAACGCCTCGAGCGTCAGGGCGGCGCTTTCCTTGCCGGCGGTGTCGATGACGGCGTTTGCCGAGAAGCTGTAGGCGTTGCGCCCGCCGACGATCATGTGGTCGAGCAGCCGCACGCCGACGCACTCGAGCGCGGCGCGGACGGATTCCGTGGCCTTCGCATCCTCCTGCGAGGGCGTGGGGTCGCCGGACGGGTGATTATGGATCAAGAGCACGCCGTGCGCGCGGCGCAGCAGCGCGACCTCGGCGATGTTACGCGGGTAGATCTGCGCCTCGGAGAGCGAGCCGCGCTGCAGCGTTTCGCTCGCGGTCACGATCATTTTCGCGTTGACGCAGACGACGGCGACGCACTCGTAGCTCTCGAGCAGGAGCAGGGCCACGGCGTATCGCGCGGCCGCGTCGGGCGTGTTGATGCGCACATCTCCTTTTGCGTTCGCCGCGCGTCTTAGCAGCAGCCGGCGGAACAGGTCGCCCTGCATGCGCAAAAATATCGCCGCGCCTTCGCCGACGCCGTCGACGAGCATGAGCTGTGACACCTCCGCCGTCACGACGTTTTCAAGCGAGCCAAAGCGCTGAAGCAGCGCATGCGCAAGCGCGTTCGTATCCTTGCGCGGGAGGGCGTACGTTAAAAGAAGCTCGAGGAACTGGTGATCCAGAAATCCCTCCGCCCCATGCGCGGCGTATGCTTTGCGCAGCCGTGCGCGATGTCCCGTATGCGTTTCTTCAGCCATGCGGCTTGCTCCAATCCATCGGAATCAGTATAATAAACCGATGACAAAATGTCAAAATGTTGCATTGGGTGAACGAATTGCAACACCGAAGGCGATTTTGCCCCGCGCTCTTGTCAAATTCTGCGGAGACGGGTAAAATAGCACATATATCATCATGGAGAAGTATGCGTTGACCGATGCCCGAAAGCGGCTGATCCAGACCGAGGCGCTGCGCGCCTGCGGTATCCGGCCCAAAGACCGGATACTTGTCGCGTTTTCGGGCGGCGCGGACTCCACGGCGCTGCTGCTCTCGCTCGAGGAACTGCTGCGGGAGGGCGCGTTTTCCGCCCTGTATGCCGCGCATCTCGACCACGGCATCCGCGGTGAGACGGCCGAGGCCGACCGGCTTTGGTGCGAAAGCTTCTGCCGTTTGCGCGGCATTCCGTTTCAATCGGAGCGGGCGGACGCGCCGCGGCTTGCAAAAGACGCGGGCATGACGCTCGAGGAGGCGGCGCGCGCGCTGCGCTATGATTTTCTTGAACGCGCGCGGCAGCGCTTTGCGGCGGACTATGTGGCCGTCGCCCACCAGCGCGACGACCAGGCGGAGACGGTGCTTCTGCACCTCTTGCGCGGCTGCGGCACCGCGGGCCTTGGCGGCATGAAGCGGCGCGCGGGTACGATCGTCAGGCCGCTTCTCGACGTTTCCCGCGCGGAGGTCGAGGCGTATCTTGCATCGCGCGGCGCGGCCTATCGCGTCGATGAGACGAACGCCCGGGATTTCGCCTTGCGAAACCGCCTGCGTAACGAGCTTTTGCCGGCGATGCGCGCCTATCAGCCGCGGGTTTCGGAGGCGCTGTGCAGGACCGCCGCGCTCTGCGCGGAGGACGAGGATTATCTCTCGGCGCTTGCAGACGAGGCCGGGCGGCGCCTGCGCGACGGGGACGGCTTTGCGCGCCGGGCGCTGGCCGCGCTGCCAAAGCCGCTTTCCTCACGCATCGTGCGCGCGGCGCTGCTTGCGCTAAGCGGCGATGTTACCGAGGCGGACGTGCGGCGCGTACTTGCGCTTTCTATAGCGCGCACGGGTACGTGCATCGAGCTTGCGGGCGGGTTTTCCGCCTGGGTCGATGCCGGTACGCTGCACATTGGCTACTACCCGGCGGCTTTGAGCTTCGAGGTGCCGTTTTGCCGTTTCGGCGAGACGCGCACCCCGGCGGGTACGCTCGTTTCGGAGCGCGTTGCGCAATATCGTACGCCGCAAGACGGGCAAGAGGCGTTTCTTGCGCTTGAGGCGCTGCCGGAGGGGCTCGTCGTGCGCACCCGGCGCGCGGGGGATCGCTTTTTCCCGCTCGGCGCGCCCGGCGAGAGGAAGCTTAGCGACGTGCTTACCGACCGCAAGATTCCGCGCGAACACCGCGATTTGCCGCTGCTCTGCGCGGGGAGTGAGGTCTACTGGGCGGTTGGGCTGACCGTGTCCGAACGAGCGCGGGTAACGGGGCAAACGCGTGAGATACTGCACATAACCATGAAAGGGGTGGAAGCGTGAAAGGGCATAACATGTTGGATGATATTTCGCACGTGCTGCTGACGGAGGAGGAGATTCAGCGTCGCGTTAAGGAGCTTGGCGCGCAGCTTTCGCGCGACTACGCCGATTCCGATGAGGTGATGCTCATCTGCATTCTCCGCGGCGCGGTGATGTTCTTTGCCGATCTTGCGCGCGCCATGAGCGTGCCGGTGCAGATGGATTTTATGGGCATCAGCAGCTATGGCAACGAAAACAAGACCTCCGGCATCGTTCGCATCACGAAGGATATCGATACGTCGATTACCGACCGGGACGTCGTCATCGCCGAGGACATTATGGACAGCGGATTGACGCTCGCGCATTTGACCAAACTTCTCTCGAGCCGCAATCCGAAGTCGCTACGAACCTGCTGCCTGCTCGATAAGCCCGAAAGAAGGGAATGCGACATCACGCCCGACTACTTCGGCTTTGTGATCCCCAACGAGTTCGTCGTGGGCTACGGCCTCGATTACGTGGGCATCTACCGCAACCTGCCGTTCGTCGGGGTGCTCAAGCCCTCGGTGTATTCCGGCGAAAACCCCGGTTAAAGGCGCGCCGTGTACGCTGCGCATGTGTTTTGATAAGACGTTGGCCTCGCCAATTTGAGATTTGGTTGATGCGGGCAAAGGAAGACGCGGCGATGGGCGGGGCGCCCGCCGCCGCAGATGGAGGATAACCTTTTGAATAAAAAAATATGGACTGCCCTGACCTGGCTCTTGGTCTTCGGCGCGATCGTATACATGGTAGCGGGCATGGATCCCGGCGGAAAGGAGCCGGACGAGCTCGATTACAACACGGAGTTTCTGCAGCTTGTGCGAAACACCGAAAGCGGCGAGCCGGCCGGCAAGACGATCAAGGCGATCCTCGTCAACCAGCGCGAGGTCTACGGGCTGTACGGCGGGAGCGAGATGACGGCTAAGGATCTGCCGAAGAAGACGGAGTTCTATGTCGTGATCCCCTCCGAGTCGACGTTCCGTGCCGACATGGCGGCGATCGTCTACGCGGCGCATACCGACAAGTTCTCGAGCGTGGACGAGGTATCGAGCGCCGACTATTCGTTTGCCTATGAGTCGCAGATCGTCCAGGAGACGATCTGGTCGGTCATATTGCCGTACCTTCTGATCTTCGGCGCGTTCGGCGTCTTCTACTATTTTCTGATCCGCGCGCAGAGCGGCGGCAAGCAGATGATGAACTTCGGCAAGTCCCGCGCGCGGCTCCAGACCGGGGATCGTATGCATGTGACGTTTGACGACGTCGCGGGCGCGGACGAGGCGAAGGAAGAGCTTAAGGAGATCGTCGATTTCATGCGCAACCCCGCGCGTTTTGACGCGATCGGCGCACGCATTCCCAAGGGCGTCCTGCTCGTGGGCCCGCCGGGCACCGGTAAGACGCTGCTCGCGAAGGCCGTTGCGGGCGAGGCCAAGGTGCCGTTCTTCTCGATCTCCGGTTCGGACTTTGTCGAGATGTTCGTGGGCGTAGGCGCCTCGCGCGTACGCGACCTCTTCCAAACGGCCAAGCGTGCGACGCCTGCGGTCGTGTTCATCGATGAGATCGACGCCGTGGGCCGTCATCGCGGCGCCGGCATGGGTGGCGGGCACGATGAGCGCGAGCAGACGCT
>CAZKGE010000006.1:25410-27702 GCA_964552065.1 uncultured Oscillospiraceae bacterium
GCGACGAACCGCCCCGACATCCTCGACCCGGCGCTGCTGCGTCCCGGCCGCTTCGACCGCCAGATCACGGTCAGCTATCCGGACGTCAAGGGCCGCGAGGAGATTTTGAAGGTTCACGCGCGCAACAAGCCCCTCGCGCCCGAGGTCGACCTTGCGCTGCTCGGCAAGCGTACGCCGGGCTTTACGGGCGCGGACCTTGAAAACGTGCTCAACGAGGCGGCGATTCTCGCCGCGCGCGCGGGCAAAAAGAGCATTGGCATGGACGAGCTCGAGGAGGCCATCACGCGCGTGCAGATGGGCCCCGAAAAGCGCAGCCGCGTCATCACCGAGTCCGACAAGCGGATCACGGCCTACCACGAGGCGGGCCATGCGATCGTCGCTTTGAAGCTGCCGGGGTGCGACCCCGTGCATGAGGTTTCGATCGTGCCGCGCGGCATGGCGGCGGGCTATACGATGTATCTGCCCAAGGAGGACATGATGCACGTAACGAAGAAAAAGCTCCTCGATCGCATCGCCATGGCGCTCGGCGGGCGCGTGGCCGAGCAGCTCAAGTTCAGCGACGTCTCGACCGGCGCGTACAACGATCTGCAGCAATCAAGCGAGATCGCGCACAAGATGGTCACGGAATACGGCATGAGCGAGTCCGTGGGGCCGATCTTCCTCGGCGGCCAGGAGGAGGTCTTTATTGCAAAGGATTGGGGCCACCAGCGCAACTATTCCGAGTCGCTTGCCGCCACGGTCGACGATGAGGTGCGCAGGATACTCGACGAGCAGTACGAAAGAGCGCGCGCGGCGATCCGTACGGACATGGAGGCGCTCGATCGCGTGGCGGATATGCTGATGGAATACGAGCGCGTCTCGGGCGAGGAGTTCGCCGCCGTCTACAATGGCGCGGACCCGCGCGAGGTGCTTGGCAAGAGCAAGCGCAAGTCGCCCGCTCCCAAGGCGGCGCCGCTTTCCGGCGAACCCGGCGGCGAAGCGCCCGCGCCGGGGCCGGTCAACCCCGTGCCGGCCGGTGCGTAACGGGCGGTAACAGCCTGATCTCGAACCGATCTGCCGCTTGCCGTCTCCCGTTTTTGGGCGTTCGCGCGGGAAGCGGCGGGGGCGGGCGGCCGAAGATACGGCGGCTCGTTATCCGGCCCGAACGGGCGGCATCTCAAACCGCCCAAGGCAAGCCGCCCGGCAGGGGCAAGCGCGTTTCGATGCGGGGATTCGTCGCGCGGCGCAGCCGGGATCGGTTTGTTGAGGGCCGTGGCCGCGGACAAACCCAAGACCTTTTTGACAGGCGTTCGGGGCGGTCGTAGACCGCCCCGTTTTAAGGCCGGGCCGCGCTTACCATGCGGCGGGAGGATGTCGTTGGAAGAAAAGATGGATATGCAAACCGAAAACACGGCGCGCGCGCCGTTTGACCTGCACCTGCACAGCGACCGCTCCGACGGTTCCGACCCGCCGGCGGCGGTGATCGAACACGCGGCGGCGCGCGGCATCACGCTCGCGGCCCTGACCGATCACGACTGCACAAACGGCGTGCGGGAGGCGCTGGCGGCGGGCGAGCGCCATGGCGTAAGCGTGCTGCCCGCGCTTGAGATGGACTGCGAGTGGCCGAACGAGATGCACATACTCGGCCTTGGTGTCGATATCGAGGAAGCGCGGCTGACCGGGGCGCTGGCGCAGGCGCGCGAGCGCCGTGTGGAGCGCAACACGGAGATACTGCGCCTGCTTATGGCGGCGGGTTACGATATCGCGGGGCAATTTGAGCGCGGCATCGACGTGGTCACGCGCCTGCATGTGGCCTTGGCGCTCGTCAAAGCGGGGTATGCGGCCGACACGCACGAGGCGTTCCGCGTTTTCCTGCGGCGCGGCGGCGTGGCGTACGCGAAGGCCGAGCGCTTTTCGCCCGCCGAGGTAATCGCGCTGATCCTCGGCGCGGGCGGGGTACCCGTATGGGCGCATCCGCTGCATTACGGCGGCGCAAATCCACACAAGCTTGCGCGTATGCTCAAGGAATTTGGCCTTATGGGCCTTGAGGCGTACCATCCCTCCGCCTCGGAGGGCGACGCGGAGCGGCTTGTGAGCATCGCGCGGCAGAACGGCCTGCTCGTGACCTGCGGCAGCGACTATCACGGCGCGCACCGGCCGGCGGTGCAGATCGGCCAGACCTGGCGGGATGTGCCCTGCCTCGCAAAGAGCCGCGCGTTCTTCGAGGCGCGACTGTAAAATCGGGCGGCGCGCGGGGAAGACTTCGAATCTGATGCTATAAAGCGCTGTGAGGCGCGAGTGTAAAACCGGGCG
>CAZKGE010000007.1:0-25142 GCA_964552065.1 uncultured Oscillospiraceae bacterium
AGCGACAAGACCATCGTCTGCAAAGATTGCGGACAAGAATTCACGTTTACTGCCAACGAGCAAGAGTTTTTCGCCGAAAAAGGTTTTACGAACGAGCCGCAGCGCTGCAAATCCTGCCGGGACGCCCGCAAGGGCGGGCAGAGAGGCGGCGGTTCCCGCAATGGCGGATACCGCGACAACGGTCCTCGCCAGATGTATGACGCGGTATGCTCCGAGTGCGGAAGAGCCTGTCAGGTGCCTTTCCAGCCGCGTACCGACAGACCGATCCTGTGCAGCGACTGCTTCAGAAGCAACAGGTAATTTCAAAAGGTGCATCCGCCAGCGGATGCACCTTTTGACTACGGGGGAACAGGAAGCCGCGTCCTCCGGGGCTATGATCTCGTAAAGCCGGAGTTTTAAAAACCGGGCGCGTTCAATCGCACCCGGTATATTCGCCTATCGTAAATCCTTTGCCGAGCCAATACGCTTTCATGGCCCACATCCCCACACCCGACAATGAAGACGTGCAGGCGGCGAAATGGATATGCGTGATGCCTTCCTTTTACCGGACTTCCGCTATGGCTTCCAGATTGCGCGTTTGATTCATGCAGTAATCGCAGTGCGACATCGAGGCCAGCCACGCTTTATCGTCGTAAACGGCGAACTCCCCTTCGCGCTCGCGGAACATCCGCATGCAGGCCGCCGCGCCGCCGCACGGATGCCGGGGACGATCGCATGAAATGAAGGCGACTTTCATATGTTACGCTCCTGATCTTAAGGTTTTGCGCGTGCCCGCGGGACGCTTTGACTGCGTTCCCGCGGGCACGACCGGCGTACAGACGCTACGCCTTCTTCTTCTTTTTAACGGCCTTTCCGATCACGGACCCGACAATGATGACCGCCGCTGCGCCAAGCACGATCCAGAGTATCGGGCTGCCCTGCTCGGCGGGCGCTTTAGCCGCGGACTCGTCCGCGGCGGGCGCCGCCGTTGCCTGCGGCGCCGCGGTGGGTTCGGGCTGCGCCGTTGCTTCCGCGCTCTCGGCGCTGCTCCAGTTGACCAGGGACAGCTTGTTCACGATCGACTTGCCGAAGGTGAGCGTCCAGTGGTCGTATGCCGCCGGATTATACGCAAAGGCCAGGTTTGCGTGATAGAGGGTCACGAGCGTGTTGTGCTCGGCCAGGAGCAGCTGCATCTCGCCCACAGCCGCGTTGCGCTCCTCAAGGTCCAGCGAATAGAGGATGCGCTCGCAGATCTTGTCCATCTCCGGCTCGTTGATGCGCGTGAGGTTGGACGGCGCAATCGCGGGATCGGAATGGAACTGTTCCACATAGCGGCTCGGGGTGGACATGAATTTGTCGCCCCAGCCCCACATCGAGAAGTCGTAGTCGCCCGGCTCAATCCCGTCCCAGTTCGGCGCCACGAGGGAGTCCAGCGTGCCGCTTTCGAGCGCGGTCACTTTGATCGAGATCCCCACAGGCTTGAGCTGCTCCGCGATGATTTCGGCGACGCGAATATCGTCCGCGGAGTCCGAATACACCAGCAGCTCAAACGCAAGGTCTTTCCCGTTGGCGTCCTCCCGCACCCCGTCCCCGTTGGAATCCATGAATCCGAGGCCGTCCAGCAGCTGGTTTGCTTCCGCGACGTTCTGCTCATACTTGGGGCACGCCTCGTTGTACAGATAATACCCCGGCATGACGAAGCCCGGGCTGCCGATCGTGCAGCGCCCCAGCGTAACGGTGTTGGCGATGTCCTCCACGTCCAGCGCCTTGACGATGGCCTTGCGGAAATTGTCCTCGCTGATCGGATAGTGCGACTCGTTCATGAACATCAGGCTGCTTGCAAAGCCCTGCCCTTCCAGCAGCTTCAGGTTTGCGCTGCCCTTGAACTGGTCCACCAGCTCCGCGGGCACGCTGAGCGTGATGGTGTCCACCTGACCGGACTGGAGCGCCGTCAACGCCGCGGTCTTATCCTCGATCGTAATCAGGATGATCTGCTTTGCGGCCGGCGTCCCGCCAAAGTAGCCGTCGTTTGCCTCGAGCTTGTAGTAATTGTCCGGCGTATAATCCGCTATTTTGTAGGGGCCGGTGCCGACGATCTTCCCGCCCGCGTCGATCTCTTCGGGGGTCATCGTTTCATACATGTGTTTTGCGACGATCGGCATATAACCGAACAGGTTCTCGATGATCTCCTCGCTGCGGGCTTCCTTGAGATTAAATACCACGGTGTAATCGTCCGGGCATTCGATGCTCTCGATGTTCTTCGACGGGTTTGTAAAATTGATGCTGTTGACGAGGTTTGCGGGGATATAATACGAGTACTCCACGTCTGCGGACGTAAACTTTTCTCCGTCGTGCCAGAGCACGTCGTCGCGCAGATGGAAGGTGTACGTCATGTAATCCTCGCTGACCTCATAGGAGGTCGCCAAGCAGGGGATCATGTGGCGGTCCTGGTCGATCTGATACAGATTGTCGTAGACCAGGCTCAGCAAGTCCCAGCTCTTGGTACCGATTTGGTCAAACGGCGTGAAGGAACCCTGCTTGGACGTCACGCCGATCTTGATTGTTTCAACCTGCTCCGTGCCGGTTTCGGCCGATGCGACCGACGCAAAGCCGAACAGCAATCCCAGGACCATGATGAGCGCGAAAGCTTTCTTCATTACTGTTTCCCTCCCTTTTTTTGAATCCATTACTCCGCAATAGATGACCGGCGTCAGGCAGTATCAGCCGCACTTGCAGCAAAGCACGTAATGGCCCGGCGATACCTGCCGCATTGTCAGCTCGTCTGCATCCCTGCACAGATCGTCATATTGGAGGCATCTGTGCTCGAACGGGCAGCGCTCCGTTTTTTCGAAGCTGTTCACTTCACCCCCTTTAAGATTTGCTCCGCTCCCTTCCAGAAACTCCCTTAGGTTTACCGCCACGCGCACTAGGGCTTTCGTATACGGGTGCCGCGCGTCGAAAATGATGTCCTCCCGGTTGCCGATCTCGACGATGCGCCCCTTGTACATGACGGCGATCCTGTCGCACACGTACCCGGCCGTGGCGATGTCGTGCGTGATAAACACCATCGATACGCCAAGCTCGCTTTTTAGATTGCGCAGCAGGTTTAAGATGCCCGCGCGCACCGATACGTCCAGCATGGACGTGGGCTCGTCCGCCACGATGAACTTCGGCTCCATCACCAGCGCGCGCGCTATGGCCACGCGCTGCCGCTGCCCGCCGCTCAGCTCGTGCGGATAGCGGTACAGGTACTCGCCCGCGGGCGAAACCCCGACCAGCTCGAGGTATTTGCTTGCGCGCTCCACCTTCTGCGCGCGCGAGGATACGAGCTTGTTGATCGTCAGCGGCTCCCCCACGCAGTCCAGCACGTTGAGGCGCGGATTGAGGTATTCGTACGGGTCCTGGAATATGATCTGCGCTCTCCTGCGGTATTCCGCAAGCCCGGCCCCCGCCAAATGCGTGATATCCTTGCCCTCGAACCACAAGCCGCCCTCATCGGGCTGAAGCAGCTTTAAAAGCAGCTTTGCCGTCATCGATTTCCCGCAGCCGGACTCCCCGATCAGCCCCAAGATTTCGCTATGTCCCAGTTCAAACGTGATGTCGTCGACGGCGTAAACCTTCCCGCCGCCCTTCGACAAAAAGCCCAGCAGGCTTTTATTCTTCGTGTCGAAACTCTTTTTGAGCCCGCACGCCCGTATGAGAGGCCTTTCAGTTTCCATTGCGCTCCTCCAGATAGCATGCGACGCTGTGCCCGCCGCCCACGTCCATAAGCTTCGGCGGCGCGCCCTCGCACCGCTCCGTCCGCGCCGGACATCTCCCATAGAAGCGGCACTTGTTCTCCGGATGGATGAGCTTGGGCACGGTCCCGTCGATCGACTCCACCCTGCCGTTTAAGTTGTTTACATCGATGTTCGAAGCAAACAGCGCCCTCGTATACGGATGGCGCGCGTCCGTTTGCAGCGTGCCGGTATCGGCGACCTCGATGAGATTGCCCGCATACATCACGCCGATACGCCCGCAGATCGACGCCACCATATGCAGATCGTGCGAAATGACGATGATGCTGAGGTTGTGCTCCTTCTGCAATCGCTTGAGCAGCGCCAGAATCTGCGCCTGGATCAGGACGTCCAGCCCCGTGGTGGACTCGTCGGCGATGATCACCTTGGGGTCGCACGAAAGCGCCATGGCGATGATCGCGCGCTGCTTCATCCCGCCGGACAGCTTGTGCGGGTACACGTCGAACCACTTTTCGCCCATTTCGACCTGCTTGAGCAGCTCCTTGGCCCGCTTGACCGCCTCTTTTTTAGATACGCCGGGGCGGTGCAGGCGGATTGCCTCGACGATCTGATCGCCGATTTTGTACACCGGATTCAACGAATTCATCGCGCACTGCGGAATCATCGCGATCTCGCGCCACAGCACGCCGCGATGCTCCGCCGGCGTGAGTTTCATCATGTTTTTGCCGTTTAGGAACACGCTGCCCTGCATGATCTTTCCGGGGCTTTGCACGAGGTTCAGCATCGAAACGCCCGCCGTGGATTTCCCGCAGCCGGACTCCCCGATCAGCCCGAGCGTCTCGCCCTCGTGCAGCTCGATCGAGAAATCCTCGAGCGCCTGATTATAGCCCTCGTCCGTTTCGTAATACGTCGAGACGCCGTCCACCTTCAATATCGCCATACGCATCACCTCCGCTTGAGCCTCGGGTTGACGATCTCCTCCATCGCGTTGCCCATGTACGCAAACGACAGCACGAGAAGCGTGATCATCAGTCCGGCGGGAAGTATCCACCACAGCCACGCGTCCGTGAGGAACGCGTTCCGGACCTGCGCATAGTACAGGATGATGCCCCAGCTCTTATGGGTCGGATCGCCCAGGCCGAGGAACGACAGCGACGCCTCCGTCAGGATGGCCCGGCTCGACATCAGGATCAGCTGCGAAATGATGATGGAGAGCGAAGGGGGCAGTATGTGCTTCCACAAGATGTAGAACGGCTTTCCCCCCAGCGTCTTGACGGCTTCGATATATCCCCTGTTCTTGATCGTCAGCACCTGTGAGCGGATCATGCGCGCCGGCCCCGCCCATGACAGCAGGCCGATCACCAAAACGATGTTCCAATAGGACGGCCCCGTAAACGCGGCGACCAGTATCATCAAAGGCGTAGCCGGTATGACCAGTATCGCATCCACGAGCCGCATCAACACGACCTCGACCCTGCCCCCGAAATAACCCGCCGCAAGGCCCACCACGCTGCCGATCGTCATCGCCATGAACGCGGCGGAAAAGCCCATGATCAGCGATATCCGCGTGCCGTAGATGATTTCGCTGAGGATGTCCTGCCCGATGTCGTTCGTCCCCAGCCAGAACTGGGCCGACGGGCGCGAAAACGGCGTTCCGACGCGCGCGTACGGATCATACGGCGAGACATACGGGGCGAATACCGCGATCAGAATGAACGCCACGATGATCGCAAACCCGATGCGGCCGAGTCTGCTGCCGAAAAAAGCCTTGAAAAAAGCCCCTGTGCGCATCTGCTACACCACCTTCGGGTCCACAAGCGGGTAGATCATATCGGCGAGGATGTTCGCGACCAGCACGCACATCGTCGTGACCAGAAAGCACCCCTGTATCAGCGGGTAGTCGCGCGCCGTCAGCGCCTCGAACAGCAGCCTGCCGGTGCCGGGGTACGCGAACACTGTCTCGGTGATGATGGAGCCTCCCACGATGTAGCCGAGGCTCATCATCACAATCGTCACCACCGGAATCAGCGCGTTGCGCATGGCGTGGCGGTACCGGATGTCGCGGTCCGGCACGCCCTTGTACATCGCAAGCAGAATGTAGTCCTCGCCCAGCGTGTCGATCATGGAATAGCGCATGGTCATATAGATCGAGCTGATGCCCAGAAGCAGCATGGTGACGGAGGGCAGTATCAGATGTTCGGCCACGTCCAGCACGTTGGCAAAGCCCGTATAGTTCGACCATGCGCTCTTGGCGCCGAACGTGGGCAGCCACCCGAGCTTTGCGCCGAACACGGCGATCAGAATCATCCCCAGCCAAAAGGACGGCATGGAGCGCAGCAATACCATGACGCTCCCCAGCGTGATGTCGGTCGGCCTGCCGCGGCGCCAGGCCGCCAGCGCGCCCAGCACGACGCCGAGGACGGTCGTGAGGACGATGTTGACCCCCGCAAGCAGCAGCGTCCAGGGCAGCTTGTCGGCGATGACGTCCCATACCGGCCGGTTCTTTTGATACGAAAAGCCCAGGTCGCCGTGCAGCAGCTGCTTGACATAGTCGATATACTGCCCGCCCAACGATTTGTTCAGCCCGTACTCCTCCATAATCTGGTTGCGCATCTCAGGGGTTATGGAGGTGGTGTCCTCGCCGAGAAGATATTTGATGGGATCGCCCGGCATCAGCCTTGGTAGCAGGAAATTGAGCGACAGCGCAAAAATAATGGTGATCAGGTACTGGATGACTGTTCCCATATAATACTTGAACATCTGCATCCACCTCGCATGGATTTTGTCGTTCCTGTAGCGCGGCGGCCGGCGGCGGCGCCGCGAATCTCCGTCCGTATCGGGACTGCCCGCAATCAGCCTGCGCTTATTTCACAGGCGGCCGGCTCGAAAACCTTGCCGTCTTTATGGTTTGCGCTCTTGCTTTTCCACCGGAGCAGCAGCGCGGAGTTGACAATGACGAGCACGGACCCCGCATTGTGCACCAGCGCGCCCATCACGGGATTCAGCACGCCGGCCATGGCCAGCGCGATGGACGCGAAATTGAGGAGCATGGAGAACGTCAGATTGATCCGGATGGTCGTCATCATATGTTTTGACAGCGCCATCAGGTGCGGCAAATAATGAATGTCATCCCGCACAAACGCGATGTCGGCGGCTTCTATGGCGATGTCGCTGCCGACGCCGCCCATGGCGATTCCCACATGCGCGATCTTCAGCGCCGGCGCGTCGTTGATGCCGTCGCCGATCATGCACACGGGCTGGCGGTCCTTCTGGTACCCGTCGATGATCGAAAGCTTGTCCTCCGGCAGGCACTCCGCCCGATAGTCGGCGATGTTCACCTCGGCGGCGATGGCGGCGGCCGGAGCCTTGTGATCGCCGGTCAGCAGCACCGGCGCTATGCCCATCTGTTTAATCGAGGCGATCGTATCGGCGATATTCTCCCGGATTGTGTCGGCCAACGCCACGATGCCCACGATTTGCCCGTTGCAGCATACGTATACCAGCGTGCCGCCCTTTTCGCTCAGCTCGCGGATCGCGCGCTTGTCGGATTCGCCGAACGAGAAACCGTTTTCCTCGAGAAGCTCCGAATTGCCCGCCAGCACTTTTTGCCCGCCGATTTGGGCGATTACGCCGTGGCCGATCTGTATCTGGAAATCCTGCGGGTCGGGCGGCTGGGCCCCGTTTTGCCGGACATATTCCGCCACGATCGCCCTCCCTAACGGATGCTCGGAACGCAGCTCGGCCGAAGCCGCCAGCGCGAGCACGCCGGCCTTCGAATAGCCGTCGGAGAGACTTACGATTCCCGTTACCTTGGGCTTGCCGTGGGTCAGCGTCCCCGTTTTGTCGAATATCACGCGCTTTACGTCCGCAAGGCGTTCCAACGCGTCGCCCTCTTTGACCAGCACCCCGTATTTCGTAACGTTGCCGATCGCCGCCATGATCGCCGTGGGCGTGGCCAGCACCAGCGCGCAGGGGCAGAACACCACGAGTATCGTCACGGCGCGGATCATTTCGCCGGTCGCAATCCAGGTGCCGGCCGCGGCCAGCAGCGCAAAGACGACGATCCACGTCGCCCAGCGGTCGGCGATGCCGACGATCCTGGCCTTTCCGGCGTCGGCCGATTGCACCAGTTGGATCATGCGCTGCAGGGAGCTGTCCGAGCCCACCTTGGTCGCCCGCATATCGAACGCGCCGAACTGGTTCACCGTGCCGCTGCGCACCTCGTCCCCGACGCCCTTGTCCGCCGGCATCGATTCGCCCGTCATGACCGATTCGTCCACGGAGGTCTGCCCGCTTACGATCACGCCGTCCACGGCGATGGTTTCCCCCGGCCTGACGCGCAGAATGTCCCCTTTATGAATCTCGTCCGCCTCGACCAGAACCTCCTGGCCGTCGCGCAGAATCCTTGCGGTCTGCGGAGTAAGATCGACCAGCTTCTCGATCCCCGCCCGCGCCCGCTCCACCGTGAGCGATTCCAAAAGCGCGCCGAGCTGCATGATGAAAGCCACTTCGCCCGCCGCAAACACCTCGCCTATGACCACGGAGGAGATCAACGCCATGGACACCAGAACGTCGGCGCGGATGTCAAACTCCGTAACGAGCCCGACCACGGCGCTCTTGATGATCGGTATCCCGCAAAGCACGATCGCAATCCAGGCAAGATTGAAGGGAAGCACCTCGAGCTTAAAAATGCTGCCAAGGAGCGCGACCGCGCTGACGATTAAAAATAATATGCTGCGTTTGGTCCCGTTCACAAAAAAATCCGCGATCTTTTTTAACATACCGCCTCCGTCATTCAGGACATGCGCGAAAAATGCTCGATAGCTTCCGCAAACTGCTCGATCGTCTTCTCGACATCGCCATGCTCGATACCGTCCCGAACGCAGTGATGCAGATGCCCTTCCAAAACGACCTGGCCGATCTTGTGCACCGCGCTCTTTGCCGCATTGATTTGAATCAGTATGTCCTCGCAGGGGATGTCTTCCTCTATCATCTTGTCGATGGCATTGAGCTGCCCGACCGCTTTCCTGATGCGCCTGTGCAGGTTGTCGCAATCCATGCATTGCCGCATAGTCCCCGACCTCCCTTTCTATACCCATACGGGTATGGGTATAAAGTAGCGCATTTTTTGTTCTGTGTCAATGCTGTCCGGAAAATTTTTTTGGAGGAAAAGATGCGGGGGTTTTTCGTGTGTCCGAAAGGATTCGAACCTTCCGCCCCGCAAAGTCGGGACAGCGGATTTTTTTGCGCTTTTCTTTGCGCGATTTTCGATGATCGCCCGTAATCGGTCGCGATTTTTGAAGTGACCTGTCGCGGTTTTCGGACGCTCCCGCGATTTGACGCAGCCTTTTGCGATCCTGCGCGCCAAAACCGCGGGCGCGCAAAAACACGGCGGCTTTATGAAGCCGCCGTCATCATTTATGGCTCATTTTCAGTTGTCCGCACGGACCCCGCCGCTTCCGCCGGGGTCGGAGTTTTGTATCCGCGGCTCTCTTTTGCCGGCCGCTCCCGGCTGGCGGCGGCGCCCTTTCCTTCGTCCGCGACAAGCGGCCGCCTGTTACAATCTCCTGCCGGGCTTGACATACGCCTCGAGGCCCCGGTAGGCCATGCGATCCACGATGGTCGCGATCTCCCCCACAGTCTCGCGCATGCCGCCGTCGAGCCACTGCCGGATCACGCCGATGCTTCCGGTCACGACGTAGGTATACAGAAACTCGATCTCCGCCATGTTTCGGATGTCGAGCTGGTCCGTCCAGACCATCATGTACTCTTTCTTGGTGACGGGAATGATCTTTTCAAGAAACGTCGATTGCCCGTGCACACCGAGCAGGATGCGGCACAGGCTCGCGTTGTCCGCGATGCACTGCATGATCTCGGAGATGATCGCATGCGTATTCTTCAGCGTACCCCTTTCGTCATGCCGCGCTATTGCGGCGCGGATCTCGTCGATCAGCTCGTTTTCGATCTGGTGCATCAGATCGTACGGGTCCTGATAGTGCAGGTAGAACGTGCCGCGGTTGACGTCCGCGCGTTCGCAGATGTCCTTCACCGTGATCTTATTGATCGGCGCCGTCTGCATCAGCTCCAAAAGGCTGTCGCGCAGCACCATCTTCGTATACCGGACGCGCCGGTCCGGCTTGTCGGCCGCCATGCTCACCGCCCCTCCTTCCCGTCCACAGTATATTCGCCCCGCACAAAATCGTCAACACCTGTTCATTAGCTGACACAAAATCCGTTTGCCACAAAATGTTTGCAATCCGACACGGCAGATACTAAACACAAAGTTGCCGTATGTTCGTTTCTAGACAGATTCGGCGCAACTGACCGTTGTTGCCGCCCTTTTGCGTTTCTATAATGGATACTGCAGCCGGCGTATGCGGCGTATTTTTTTCGTCCGCGCCGCTGCCGCGCGAGGGGGACTATGAAAGAGCGGCTGATTCGATTCGTCATCAAAAAGCGCAGATGGATCATCCTGTTTTTCCTGGCGGCCGCCGGAATTGCGGTCGTGATGCAGACCGGCGTGCGGGTGAATTACCGTATGGCCGACTACCTGCCCGCCGACGCGCCGAGTACAATCGCGCTCGATACGATGCAGCGGGAGTTTTCGACGTCCGCTCCGAACGCGCGCGTGCTGCTCGAGGACGTAACGGTGCAGGAAGCGCTCAGCTACAAAGCAAAGCTCGCCGCCATTGACGGCGTGTCGGATGTGTTCTGGCTCGACGACGCCGTGGACATCCACGAGCCGCTGGAGATGAACGATGCGGACACCGTCGAAACCTACTACAAAAACGGCGACGCCGTGATTTCGCTGACCGTACTCCAGTCCCAGGAAAAGCGCGTAATCGCCGAGGTCTACCGGATCGTCGGCGACCGCGGCGCGGTTTCCGGCGAAGCCGCAGGCTCCGCGGCCTATCAGTCGCTGTCCGTGCGCGAGGCGACCAGGGCCACCCTGTTCCTTGTGCCCGCGGTGATCCTGATCCTGACGCTCTCGACCACAAGCTGGCTCGAGCCGCTGCTGTTTTTATTCTCCATCGGCATCGCCGTGCTGCTCAACATGGGTACGGGTCTGATCTTTTCCTCCGTGTCCTATATTACGAACGCGATCAGCCCGATTTTGCAGCTTGCGGTTTCGCTCGACTACGCGATCTTTCTGCTCAACAGCTTTGACAAGTTCCGCGGTCAGACCGACGATCTCGAGGAGGCGATGCGCCTTGCCATGCGGGAGTCGTTCTCCGCGGTGCTGGCTTCCGCGCTGACCACGCTGTTCGGGTTCCTCGCGCTGATGTTCATGCGCTTCGGGCTCGGCGCGGACCTCGGCATCAACCTAGCCAAGGGCATC
This sequence comes from uncultured Oscillospiraceae bacterium, assembly GCA_964552065.1. Lineage (GTDB taxonomy): Bacteria > Bacillota > Clostridia > Christensenellales > CAG-138 > CAZKGE01. The sequence goes on from CAZKGE010000007.1 coordinate 11,056, forward strand.
CTGTTCAGCCTGGTCGGCGCGCTCGTGTTTTTGCCCGCGCTTACGCTCGAGAGCGTGAAGTATTTGGACAAAGCGCGGCACCGCCGCCTGATCCCTTCCCTGACCGGAGCGGGCCGGGCGCTGCGGGCCGGCCGATTCCCCATCGTGGTCCTCGCGCTGCTGCTCGTCGTGCCGTCCTTTCTCGCGCAGAGCAAAAATTCGTTTACGTACGGAACGGGCGACCTCGACCGCATGTCGCGCGCGGGGAAGGATGAACAGCGCATCGTCGACGCGTTCGGCCTGTCCACGCCCATCGTCGTGCTCGTGCCGCGCGGCGAAGCCGCCAGGGAGGTTGCGCTGGCAAACGCGTTCAAAGCGCTCCCGCACATCCGCTCCGTGCTCTCGTACGCGACCGCGGTCGGCGTCGAGATCCCGGCGGACTTTCTGGACGGCGAAATCGTGTCGCAGTTCTATTCCGCGCATTACAGCCGCCTGATCCTTTACGCGGACACGCGCTCGGAGGGCGACGTTGCGTTCGGCGTCGTCGAAAAGGTCCGCGCGCTCTCCGCGGAGTACTACGGCGCGGACGCGCTCGTGCTCGGGCAGAGCGTCAGCCTGTACGACATCAAAAGCGTGATCACCGCCGACGACGCCCTGGTCAACGGCCTCGCAATCGCCGCGATCGGCCTTGTGCTTCTGCTCACGCTGCGCTCGCTTCTGCTGCCCGTCGCGCTGGTGCTGACGATCGAAATGGCGGTCTGGTTCAACCTGGCCACGCCGTATTTTACGAACACGACGCTCAACTACGTGGGCTTCCTTGTGATCAGCACCGTGCAGCTTGGCGCAACCGTCGACTATGCGATCCTGTTCACCGAGCACTATCTGCGAAACCGGCGGAACCTTCTGCCGCGCGACGCGTCCATGCAGACCGTGACGGACACGGTCGGCTCGATTCTGACCTCCGGCTCGATCCTCTCGTTTGCGGGGCTGATGCTCGGTCTTGCGTCCACGAACCAGATCGTCAAGGAGCTTGGCATACTGGTCTGCCGCGGCGCGCTGTTCTCGCTCACGATGGTGCTGTTTTTCCTCCCGGCCGCGCTCTCGCTCTGCGACGGACTCGTCCGCAGGACCACGCTTGGCGGCGCCGAGTTTTTAAAAAAGGAGCGTGTGATCCATGAAATACATTCTTAATCGTGCGCTTGCCCTGCTGCTGGCCGCCTGCGCGTTTTTTGCCGCGCCCGCCCCCGCGCGCGCCGCGGGCGGGACCTCCAAGGAGGAGGTTGTGTACGCGACCCTCAACAACGACGGTACGGTCAAGGACACGTACGTCGTCAACATCTTCAATCTGGAGAGCGACGGCGTCGTCACGGACTACGGCGCGTATTCGTCCGTATCGAACCTTTCCAACACAAACCCGATCGACCGCGCGGGCGACATGACCACAGCCGAGGCAAGCAAGGGCCGCTTCTACTACCAGGGCCGCGTAGAAAGCGCCGAGCTGCCGTGGACCGTGTCCGTGCTCTACTCGCTCAACTACGTCGAAACCGCCGCGGAGGACCTGCTTGGAAAGAGCGGCAAGCTCGGCATCCGTATCAGCACCACAAAAAATGCCGCCGCAGACGCGACGTTCTACGACAACTACATGCTGCAGATCAGCCTTGTGCTCGATGCCGCCAAATGCACCGGCATCTCGTCCGCGGACGCCGCGTTCGCAAACGCCGGCGGCAACAAGCAGCTCACGTTCACGGTCCTGCCGGGCAAGGACGCGGACTTTGTCGTCACCGCGGACGTCGTGGACTTTTCCATGGAGGGCATCTCGATCAATGCCGTGCCGATGTCGTTTTCATTCGATAAGCCCGACACGTCCGAGTTTACCGGCGACGTGCGGGAGCTGCAGGACGCCATCGGCGAGCTCAACGACGGCGTGTCGGACCTCCGCGGCGGCGCAAAGCAGCTGAACCAAGGCCTTTCCGACCTCGCGGACGGGTCGGAGAAGTTCGAAAGCGGCCTGGACAAGGCGGCGAGCGGCGGCGGCCCGCTCGTGTCCGCCGCGCAGGTGATCGACGAGAACCTCTCGGACGCGCTCGACGTCCTGGCGGACCCGAGCGGCGGGGTCGCGGGGCTTGCGGACGCCGGGGCCAGCCTCTCCGGCGCCGGAGCGTCGCTCGCGTCCGCGCAGACCGCGTTGGGCTCGCTCCCGAGCATAAGCGTGCCCGCCGGTATGCCGGCAAGTCTGCAGACGCTGATGGGTACCGACCCCGAGGCGGCGCAGTACGTCAACGCCCTGCTTGGCATCGCAGCGAACACGGGCACGGCCGCCGCCGCGCTCGGCAGCGCGGCAGCGGACCTCGGCGCGGCTCTTGGCGCGCTGCAAACGTTTCTTCCCGCGCTGCAGGCCGACTTAAGTTCGGTCGGCACGATGGTCGGCACCGCCGAAGGATACAGCGACGCCTTTTTGCCGGGGCTGCAGAGCTATGCCGCGGGCGTCAAGAAGGCGAAGGACGGCTACGGCGAGCTCAACGACGGCATCGCCGCCGCCGCGGCTGGCATGAGCAGCCTCGCCTCGGGCATTTCAAAGCTGTCCGACGGCACGCAAAAGATGGCTGACGAGACCGCGGACATGGACACAAAGATCGACGACACGATCGACGAACTGATGAAGGACTACGATAAAAGCGGCTACAAGCCCGTCTCGTTCGCGTCGCCGAAGAACCAAGGTGTCGCGAGCGTGCAGTTTGTGATCCGGACGGCCGGCGTCAAGCCGCCGGAGGCGGAGGCCGCCGCCCAGACGAGCACCGAGCCCGCAAGCCTTGCCGAACGCTTCCTCGCGCTGTTCGACGGGGGGCGGGATTAACCAAGGGTATGCATAACCGCGGGGGATGTTCCCGAACCTTGCGTCGAAGATTCGGACTCCCTCCCCTTTGTCTTCTTGCATCTGTTCGCGCGGCGGGTTAAGACGCCGGCGGCGCTCGGAATCAAACCCCGCGATTTTCGATTCGCCCGCTCCCGCGTACACGCCGGCCGGCCCGATTTTGGCCTCCCCGATTTTTGAGGGGCAATGCGTCAGATGCGCGGCAAAAATAAAAACGACCTGTGCGAAAATCTCCGCGCAGGTCGTTTTCAACTCCCCCTGAACAACGCTTCCCTCCGATTTGCCGCAGTGCTGCACGGAACTGAAAAATGTTCAAAGTGAGCCCCCAAAGCCGCCCGATTGGCGGGGCGTGCCCGAGAGGATTCGAACGTGCGGCCTTCCAAAGGGTCCACGGCCCTTTGGCCGGGTTCTAGGAGCGGAGCCCCCAAGCGTTCCCCCCAAAACCCAAACGCCGCCTGCGGCGGAGAAGAGCGGCCCGCCGCCCGGACACGCCGCGCCGCCTTCCGGAATAGGATGAACTATCCAACGTGAAAAGGGAGAACGATATGCGCAGAAATTCATTTACCAATGGCGCAAACTTTCGCCAGAGGCCCGGCATGGACCGCGGCCCCGCGCCGTGCACCGTCAACATTCCGCTGGCCGCGCGGCAGAATACCGCTTTCCGCACGGCGCTTTGGACCGGCTGCCATCTGCAGACGACGCTGATGTGCATTCCGCCCTGCGGCGAGATCGGGCCGGAAATCCATGCCGACACCGACCAGTGCATCCGGGTGGAGGAGGGTCAGTGCAACGTGCTGACGGGCTGCTCGCGGGAAGGGCTGGAGGCGCGGCAGTGTCTCGCCGTAGGCGACGCCGTGTTCGTGCCGGCCGGAATCTGGCATAACATCGTCAACACGGGCCGCTATCCGCTCAAGCTTTCCTCCGTGTACGCGCCGCCGCACCATCCGCGCGGCACCGTGCACCTGACCCGGCAGGACGCGGAGCGCAGCGGATATTAGGAACAGGAGAAGAGTCGGCTTCGTTTCGCCTGCGGGCGGCGGTCCTGTGTCCGTCGCCCCGGCAGACCCGCCCAGTAAAAACCGGTCGGAATGATCGAGGAATTCGTATCGCGAAAGGCCGCTGCGGGCGCAAACCGCTCACCGCAGCGGCAGCGCGCGTCGTTGTGATGCTTCACCGGCCTGGAGCCTGCAACGCGCATTTCACACTTTTGCGGTTGCGGCCTTCGCAAAAAGCGGATAAACTATCAATAGGAGTTTCATCAAAGTACGGGGAACGCGCCGCTGGCCTGGGGTTCGGATTATTTCCAGAATCCCCCCGGAACCGATGGAACTCCGGTTTTTATGCGTTTGAGCGCCAGCTGTACTTGTCGAGATGGACCGCTTACAGAAGCGAAAACGATTTGATCGTGCTCGCATACAAGCTGGAAAGTCCTCTCAAAACGCGGGGCCAAAGTCTATGCTCATCGGGACAATTCCTGTTGACTGTACTTGGAGCTAAGGTTTTGCGATTGTTCCGCCCCGCATGTGTGCTTCGCGCACACCTATCCGCGCGCCGGCGCTGTTATACTGGTGATACCGGCGGCAAACTCAGGTCCAAGCCGCCGATCCTCTTAAAAATCTGGCGAAAAGGATGGGATTTCGGCAATGTTCATCAGCTTCGGCGCTTTACAGCAAACTCTCGCCTCCCAGGAGGAGCCGGCGGCGGCTCCCGGACCGTTTGCCGCGCGGCCGATGCGCACGGCCTGCGCGGCCCTTGCGTTTGCGCTCGGCTTCTTTGCGCTGCTTCTGTACGAATCCCGGCTCGGTATCCGCACCGTCACCAGCACGCAGACGTACGCGCTGCTTGCCGCGGCCGTGCTGGCGGCGGGCCAGTATCTCCTGCTGCAGCGCGGGCTAAAGCCCATTCTCCTGGGCGTTGTAATCGGGCTGGCCGGCGCGTTTTTGAGCGTGGTCAGCTGCAACATCACGATGCTGGTCCGCATGACCGGCGGGCGGTTCCCGCTTATAAAGGCGTTCGGCTTCACGGCCGTGCCGCTCGGCAGGCAGCTTGCGTACATCCTGGCGGCCGCCGCGCTCGCGCTGCTCGTCGCCGTGTTCGTCGGCCGCCTCCTCAAGAACCGGCCGGAACCGCGGCGGCGGCTCGCCGCCGGCGCCGCGGGCGCTGCGGCCTATCTCGCCGTCGGCCTTTTCCCCGTGCTGCGCCAGATCGCGGCGCTTGCCGCGCGGATGCCGGCCGGCGCCCAGGCCGCGCTTGTCTTCGGCGCGCTCGTGCCCGCTGCCGGCATGTTCGGCGTGTTCGCCGTGCTCGGCGGCCTCTGCGGCGCGTGGACGCCCCGGGTCAAGCTGCGCGGCGCGGGCCTTGCGTGGGCGATCCTCGCGACGGCTGGCATGGCCTTCTCGCTCGTGTTCGCGCTCGGCTTTGCCGGCCGGATGCGCGGCGCGGTCGTGTTCAACGCGCAGATACTGCTCGCCGCCGCGGGCTTGACCGGCTACGTGCTGCTGCTCTGCAAAAAGCGCGCGGGGCTGTACGTCGTCGCGCTGGCCGCGGGGCTGATCCTGTGGGCGCAGTTTTCGACGTCGGCATCCGCCCTGCTCTATGGCGCGCGGCAGTACGCCTCGCTGCTGTTTGCAAGCGTGCTCGGCGCGCTGAATCCGCTGTTTGCTTATCTTTCCGTGCGCGCGGCGGACCGCGCCGAGGCCGCGGGAACGCAGACGGCCGCGCGGTAAGAGCAGGTTTAATCGGGGCTATCCGTTCGCTCCCCGGGAATATAACCGATTTTTTTGTTGACAAGCGCAATATTGGGTGCTACGATACAAAAAACGTAAACCGGCGACTGAGAAGAGTAGTCGGCACGCGGGGCGTAAAGAGAGCCGGCGATGGTGGAAATCCGGCAGCCAGGCGGTCGATGAATGGGCTCACGAGGGTCCGATAACTCCCGGCAACGGGACGATCCGGAACGTCTCCCGCACGTTACAGCGGAGCGCGTATGATGGTACGCGGCAGAGTGCGTTCGCGTTTACCGCGCGGGCGAACATAGGTGGCACCGCAGGCTCAGGCTCCTGTCCTATTTCTAGGGGACAGGAGTCTTTTTATTTGCGCAGGCAGGGAGGGAACGGCTATGAAACTTTTGCGGCCAGGCAGGCGATGGCGCGGCTGATTCGGAACGAAATTTTGTCGCAAACCCCGCACAAAGACCGACCATTTTGAAAGGAGTATCCCTTATGAAACGTTCCGTACGCACCGTCGCCGCGCTCGTATTTGCGCTGCTTATCGCGCTCTCCGCCCTCTCCGGCTGCAAGGCCGCCCCCGCCGCCGATGAGACCTTTACCGTCGGCGTGCTGCAGTTCGGCAGCCACCCGAGCCTCGACAACTGCTACAACGGCATCGCCGCCGTGCTTGGACAGGATAAGAACGTCACCATCGATCTGCAAAACGGCAACTTCGACAGCCCAACCTGCGACACGATCGCCAAGAACATGGTCGCCAAGAACTACGACCTCATCATCGCCATCGCGACCCCGGCCGCGGTGTCCGCCTACGCGGCGGCCTCCGGCGCGGGGATTCCGGTGCTGTTCTCGGCGGTGTCCGACCCGATCGCGGCGGGCCTCGTCGACTCGCTCGAAGCGCCCGGCAGCGCGTGCACCGGCACGAGCGACGTGCTCGACCTGACCGCGCAGCTCGACCTGATCACGACGCTGCAGCCGGACGTACAGTCGATCGGCGTGCTCTATACCACGAGCGAGGCCAACTCCGTCTCGCAGCTTCGAACGCTCAACGAGCTCGCGGCCAAGCGCAATCTTACCATCGTGTCCGAGGGCGTGCAGGGCGCGGCCGACATCCCGCAGGCGGCGGCGGCGCTTTGCGCTAAGGTGGACTGCGTCAACAACTTCACCGACAACAACGTCGTCAGCAACCTCCAGGTGCTGCTCGAGCAGGCCGGCGCCGCGGGCATCCCGGTCTACGGCTCCGAGGAGGAGCAGGTCAAAAACGGGTGCCTGGCCAGCGTCAGCCTCGACTACGTCGCGCTGGGCCGCGTGACCGGCGAGATGGCGGTATCGATCCTTTCCGGCGGGGACGCGGCCAAGATGCCCGTGCGCACGATTACGGACGCCGTGCCGGTCATCAACTCCGACGTGCTCGCCGCGTTCAATCTGACGCTGCCGGACGCGTACAAGAACGCGACGATGGTCGTAACAAACGCGCAATAAAACCCGGGAAAGGACTGGAATACCCGCATGGATGTCGTTCTGAACGTGCTCAAGGTCACGCTGGAGGAGGGTCTGCTCTACGCGCTGCTCGCGTTCGGCGTGTACCTGACCTACAGCATACTCGACTTCCCCGACCTCTCCGTCGACGGCACGATGCCGCTCGGCGCGATTGCGACGGGCATCCTGATCCTGCACGGGGTCAACCCGTGGCTGTGCCTTTTCGTCGCGTTTATCGCGGGGGCGCTGTTCGGGTCGGTGACGGGGCTGCTGCATGTCAAGCTGAAGATCCGGGCGCTTCTATGCGGGATTCTCGTGTTCACCGCCCTGCTCTCGATCAACCTCGTGCTGCTGTTTATCTTCAACGGCGGCAACAGCGTCGCGTCGTTCTTCCGCAGGCCCACGGTCTTCACCGCGTTCCCCGCGTCGCTTTTGCCCGAGCGCATCGGCGGCGCGAACCTGCGCGTGCTGATCGTGTCGCTCGTCATCGTGATCATAGCCAAGCTCCTGCTCGACGCCTTCCTTAGGACCAAGTGCGGGCTGCTGCTTCGCGCGACCGGCGACAACGCCGGGTACGTGACGATGCTCGCCTGCGACCCAGGCGACAGCAAGATCATCGGCCTCGCGCTCGGCAACGGCTTTGCGGCGCTGTCCGGCTCCGTCATCGCGCAGGCGAAGGGCTCCGCCGACCAGCAGATGGGCGTCGGCATGGTCGTGCTGGGCCTGGCTTCGGTCATCATCGGATTAAGCCTGTTCCAGCGCGCGCGCCGCGTGCGCGCGACCACCGCCGTCATTATCGGCAGCGTCGCGTACAAGGCCTGCCTCTCCGCCGCCCTCGCGCTCGGCCTGCCGACGGAGTACCTCAAGCTATTAATGGCCGTGCTGTTCGTGCTCGCGCTGCGATTCGGCAACCAGCCGCTCGTCAAGAGGAGGGCCGCCCATGCTGCTTGAGCTTGTCCATATCGATAAGGCCTTCCTCGCGGGCACGCCCGACGAGATGCAGCTGTTCTCCGGCTTTTCGCTCGCCGTGCCGGAAAAGCAGTTCGTCAGCGTCGTCGGCTCCAACGGCAGCGGCAAGACCACGCTGCTCAACCTCATCTGCGGCACGATATTCCCCGACGCGGGCAGCATTCTGTTCGCCGGCGGCGACATCACCACGCAGAGCGCCGTGACCCGTGCAAAGAAAATCGGCCGCGTGTTCCAGGACCCGAAAGCCGGCACGTGCGCGCATCTGACCATACTCGAAAACCTCTCGCTCGCGGACAATAAGGGCAGGCCCTACGGCCTCGGCCGCGGCGTGCAGAGGAACCGCCGCGAGCGGTTTTGCGAGCTGCTCGCCCAGTGCGGCATGGGCCTCGAGAATAGGCTCGACGCCGAGGTCGGCACGCTCTCCGGCGGCCAGCGGCAGGCCCTCGCGCTCGTGATCGCGACCATGACCGACCTTGAGCTGCTCATTCTCGACGAACACACCGCCGCCCTCGACCCCAGGTCCTCCGAGACCATCATGGAACTGACCGACCGGCTGATTCAAAAGCGCGGCATCACGACCATCATGGTCACGCACAACCTGCGCCATGCCGTCCAGTACGGCGGCCGCCTGCTGATGATGGACCGGGGCGGCCTCGTCGTCGACAAGGCCGGCGCGGACAAGTCCGCGCTCGCCGTCGACGACCTGCTCGACGTGTTCACCAGCATCAGCATCGAGATGGGGAATTAGGGGGACGGGGACGAGGGAACGGGGAACGTTGAGGGCTCCGTCCCCAACGTCCTCCTTTCCTCTCCCGCCGCCCCACCCGCACGCCGACCGCCGCCAAGCCGTGACGGCGGTTTTTTATGTCGCAACAAAACGACCATGATGAAAGCGTTTCGTTTCACAGGCATACAATTTTTCGCATCGCTCATGTGTAAGTTGAAAAAAAAGATAGGGTTTGATATACTGATCGTCGGCACAAACGCCGTATCGAACTGGGAAGGTGGCAGAAAAGACATGGGCAATGCAGGCAAGATTCGGGCGCTGGTGATCGGCTACGGCAACGTCGGCCGGTACGCGCTCGAGGCGCTGAAGGGCGAGAAGGACTTTGCGGTCGTCGGCATCGTTGACCCGTACTGGGCGGAATCGATGCGCGAGGCGGACGGCGTCCCGCTGGTAAAAAGCGCGCAGGACGCGCCGGACTTCGACGTGGCGCTTCTGTGCGTGCCGACACGCAAGGTGCTCGAGACGGGCCTGTCCGTGCTCAAAATGGGCAAACGCACCGCCGACATCTTCGACATCCACGGTGAGGAGCTGCTCAACGTGTACCGGCAGTTCGACGCCGCCGCCAAGGCGAACAACACCGCCGCGCTCCTCTCCGCCGGCTGGGACCCGGGCATCGATTCCGTGTTCCGCACGCTGCTCTCGGTCATGATCCCGCACGGCATTACCTACACGAACTTCGGCCCCGGCATGAGCATGGGCCACTCCGTCGCCGTCAAGGCCGTTCCCGGCGTGCGCGACGCCGTCAGCCTGACCTACCCGCGCGGCTCCGGCATGCACCGCCGCCTCGTCTATATCCTGGCCAAGCCGGACGCCGACCGCGCCGCCATCGAGAAGGCCGTGCGCGCCGATCCGTACTTTGTCCGGGACGAGGTCGCGGTCTTCTTCGTCGATTCGCTCGACGACGCGCGCGATTTCGGCCACGGCGTCGAGATCGAGCGCAAGGGCCGCGCAGGGCTCCACTACAACCAGCGCGCATCGTTCTCCGCGCAGATCAACAACCCCGCCGTGACCAGCCAGGTGCTCGTCATGGCCGCGCGCGCCGTCATGAAACAGCGCCCCGGCGCCTATACCATGAGCCAGGTCCCGCCCGCCGATTTCCTCGACATGCCCGTCGAACAGATCGTGCTGCAAATGACCTGAGAAGGGGTTTGGGAAGGAAGAAATTGGAACCGCCCCGCGGCGTGCCGCGGGGCGGATTGGTTTTTGGGAAGACAATGGGAACGAGGTTACCGCAGGGGTTTCACCCCTGCACCCCACCAAAGGGCCGAGGGCCCTTTGGAAACCCGGATAGATCTTCAAGCCCTCCTGCGGGATTCCAAAGGGACACGTCCCTTTGGCGGGTTTTTGAGGGCAGCGCCCTCAACGTCCCCCGTCCTTCGTTCCCTAAATCTCGTCGTCCTCCATCTCGGGCAGCGGGCGGACGTGGATGCGCACGCGCGTGACGCGCAGGTTCTGCTGTTCTTTGACGGTGACGGTGAGATTTTTGTAGTCGAAGCTGTCGCCGACCTTCGGGTAATCGCCGAGCATCTCGACGGCCCAGCCGCCGACGGTGGCGTTGTCGTCGTCAAAGTCGCGGTCGTCGATGTCGAGCTCGTCGAAGAAGTCCTCGATGCGCATGTCGCCGTCGGCCTCGAACAGGTCGGGGCCAAGCTCGACGAACTCCGGCACGACCTCGTCCGACTCGTCCCAGATGTCGCCGACGAGCTGTTCGAGCACGTCCTCCATGGTCAACAGGCCCATGGTGCCGCCGTACTCGTCGGTGACGATCACCATATGGCACTGGCGGCGGCGCATGACCTTGAGCACGTCCGGCAGCGCCATGGTCTTATGCACGAACGCGACGGGCATCATCAGCCTGCGCAGATCGATGTCCCGCATGCTTTTCTCGCCCGCGAGCTCCTTAAACAGGTGGTTGAGGTGCAGGATGCCGATGATGTTGTCGACGGTGTCCTCGTATATGGGGATGCGCGTATAGGGCGAGTTTAAGACCAGCTCGAGCGTCTCGCCGAAGCTGTCGTCGATGTCGATGGCGAGCATGTCCACGCGCGGCGTGATGATCTCGTACGCGAGCACGTCGTCGAAGTCCAGCGCGCTTTGGATCAGGTCGGCGCGGTCCTCGTCGATCACGCCCTCGTCCTCGACGGTGTCGATGATGCTCTCGAGGTCGTCCTCGGTCACGGACGGCCCGTCGGGCAGCCGGTCGGCCCAGAGCCGGTCGACGAGCTTCAGCAGCTGCTGGATGACGAACACGAACGGAAACAGCAGCGTGGAGAACACGCGCAAAGGCAGCGCGAAGAATCGCGCGAAGCGGTCCGGGGCTTGCACGGCGACGATCTTCGGCACGATCTCGCCGAATATCAGGATCAGCACGGTCATGACCGCGGTGGCCACGAGCGCGCCGTCGTCGCCGATAAGCGAGATGGCGATCACCGTGGCGACGGACGAGGCCGCGATGTTGACGAGGTTATCGCCGATCAGGATCGAGACCAGCAGCCGGTCGTAGCCCTCGTAGAGCGAAAACGCGAGCCGGTCGGCGAGGTCGCCGGCCGCGGCCGCGCTCTTGAGCCGCAGGCGGTTGGCCGACGCGAACGCGATCTCGGCGCTCGAGAAAAAGCCGGACAGCAGGATCAGCGCCGCGATCTCGGCGACGCTTATCAGATGCGACTGCGTCATCGTTCCGCCCTCCGTTCGTCCCTGTCCTCCTCGTCGTAGATCTCGCCGACGAGCTCCTCGAGGATGTCCTCGACCGTGATGAGGCCGAGCGGCGCTTTCGTCGCGTCGTCGCGCACGATCGCGGTCTGCGTCCTGTGCGCGCTCATGACGGGCAGAAGGTCGTCGATCTCCGCGTCGGGCGACGCGAAGAACGGCGTGTCCATCACGTTGCGAAGGCGCACGCGCTCCTCGTGCTTTAGGTACGTCTTGAGGTATTTGCGGATATGCAAAAGGCCGATCACCGTGCCCGCGCGGTCGACGACCGGCAGGCGCGAGTGCGCGTTGTTGCGGATGACGGCCAGGATCTCGTCGTCGCGCATGGCGGTCGTGATCTTGAGCACATCCTCCCACGGCGTCAGCACGTCCCGCACGCGGATGCGCGAGAACTCGAGCGCGCTCTGCACGAGCTCCGACTTCTCCTCGTCGATCGCGCCCTCGCGCGAGATCGTTTCGAGGATGTCGAACAGCTCGTCCTCCGTGACCGTCGGCTCCTCGATACGCTTCTTCTGAAACGGCCGGCTGACAAGGCCGGACAGCTTCGAGAACACGAACGCGACGGGCGAAAGCGCGCGCATCAGAAACAGCAGCGAACCCGACGCGGCCATCGCGAACGGCTCGCTCGCCGCCTTGGCGAAGCGCTTGGGCAGCATCTCGGCAAGCAGGAACACGACCGCCGTCGTCACGAACGTGACCGCCGCGACCGCGCCCATGCCCCAGAGCTTGGTCGCAAGCAGCGTCGCGATCGACGCGCAGCCGATGTGCATGATGTTGTTGCCGATTAAAAGCGTAGTGAGCGCCTTGTCGAAATGATCGAGAATATACAGCACGCGCCTTGCGCGCTTGTCCCCGTTTGCGGCGTTGCTCATCATCCGGATGCGGCTGACGGACGCGAACGCGATCTCCGTCCCCGCAAAATAAGCCCCGCCCAGGATGAACAGAACGATGACGAGAAGATACCCTATCGGACTGCCGTCGTCCATTTGTGACCCATCAACTCCCATAAACCAAATCGCTGGTTTGTATTATACGGTGAATCCCGGGAAAATGCAAATATACGGGCAGATTTTGCCCATGGTTCTACATTTTTACCCCGTTAAATCGAAAAGACGAGGGCGCGTTTTTGTGCCGCTCCCCCGCGCAAAAGCCGCGCCGCGCCCCCGCGGGCAAAAAAATTCGGTCGCGCAAAACGGGCGTTCCCATGGGGCCGGCAAATGGCCGCCGCGCCTCGGCAGCAGGATAAATCTTTCGATTGACCGGACTACCCGCGCGGGATAGAATATTGGAAAATGATCGGCAATCCACATTTGTATGATGCAATGACAGGGTTTAAAGTGCGCGCAACGAAACGGGCGCGGTGGGCGGCGGCTTTTAACCCGCATAGGAAGAATTCAGGCATGAAACAATCCGAAGAAAACCCGCGCGGCCCGCGCCGCGACCCGGCCTTGCAGCTGGTGCGCGGCGCCCTCGCGCGCGGCGCGGGCGCCGCAATCGTCCGCGCGGCCGACATCCCGCTCGACCGCGACTTTCGCGCCGCCTGCAAACAAAACGCCTGCGGCTATTTCGGCCGCTGCTGGGCCTGCCCGCCCGACGCGGGCAATATCGACGAGCTGATTTCCCGCATCAAAACCTTTGACCGCGCCGTCGTGTTCCGCACGGTGCATCCGCTTGCGGATTCCTACGACGCCGAGGGCATGCGCGAAGCCGCCGCTTCCCACAACCGCTTCGTCCGGCACATGCAAAAAAGCGCCGCGCGGCGCTTTCCCGATTGTCTCGCGCTCGGCGCCGGCGGCTGCCACGGCTGCAAAACCTGCGCTAAGTTCGCGGGATTACCGTGCCGGCACCCGAATCGGCAGCTGCTCTCGCTCGAAGCCTGCGGCGTGTCGGTCGCCGAGCTTACCGAGCGCAGCGGATTGCCGTACGCGGGCGGGGAGAGCACCGTTGCGTATTTTGGGATCGTGCTGTTTTAGAAGGACGGGGAACGGAAAAGGGAACGGGTTGCTTTTCTTTCCGGAAAGAAAAGCAACAAAAGAAAGTCGGGAGGATAGGTTTTGCAGCCCTCCTCCTTTTCTTTTCGCTTCCTTTTCTTTCGGAAAAGAAAAGGAAGAAAAAAAGGCCTGGGGAAACGGAAAAGGGAAACGGTTTGCTTTTCTTTCCAGAAAGAAAAGCAACAAAAGAAAGTCGGGAGGGGGAGCGGAGCTTGCGGCCCCCCTCCTTTTCTTTTTTCTTCCTTTTCTTTCGGAAAAGAAAAGGAAGAAAAACCCCCGCCGTCAGCCCTTCCTTTCGGCCCCGTCCCCGCACACGCAGCCGGGCTTGAGCGGCCGCTCGAGCAGCACCATATCGGTCAGCAGAACCCCATCGTCCTCGACCGGCCCGCCGTAGTTATCGACGAAAAAATCCGCAATCCGACCGGCGCGCACGAAGCCGAACCGCTCGTAGAACGGCACGAGCGGCTCGCCGGTGCCAACGCGCATGCGGGAGAACGCGGCGGCGTATCGGAAGAACAGGTATTCGAGCATCAGCGCGGCGTAGCCCTGTTTTTGGAACGGCTCGGCCGTAACGAGGT
>CAZKGE010000008.1:0-4668 GCA_964552065.1 uncultured Oscillospiraceae bacterium
TCTTTTTCTCTTTTTCCTAACATTGTAGCTGGTCCGGTTTTCGGGGGCTAGATCACTTTAAGATATGTCTCGCTTGCAACCCCATGGAGTTTGTTGGGCGCCGGCGTTTTCAGGCAAACACAAAAGTCAGGGCGGCCCTTTTTTTAATCGCGCGCCTCGTCGGTCGGGGAAGACAAATAGTATAGAAGAATCAGCGGGGCAAGCAGCAGGGTCGGCATCATATAGCGGACCTCGTTCGTAATCGTTGAAATCAGGATCGAAAGCATATTGCACAATATGGGAAGGAGCACGACCAGCGGTCGGGTTTTTCGTTTGCTGTCGCGCCGGGCAAGCAGCGCGAGCAAAAGAACGCTTGTCAGAAAACAGTTCGTATAATAGAACTGTATGCTGTCCGAACGCCAGCCCCAAACGACGTGCGAACCGAAAAACAGCTCGCGCACGCAGATACAGGGATTCTGGAAAAACAGCTCGCAGTACAGCCGAAGCACTTCCGCCCCGTTTGCGCCCAGCGCAAGCACAAACGCATTGTTGAAAACCTGCATGTCCGGTTTTGAAAACACATCCGCGGGGCCGCCTTCAAACCGCTGCTCCCAGATCAGGCGGCGCGCCTGCCAGGGCGCGTACTGCTCCAGCATCCAGTCGACGGGCAGTATCCTTTCGATGCGCGCGTACTGCTCCGGCGTGATGTCGCCGTTTTCGGCGACGACCGCGGCGATGCCCGCGCCAAATATCTGCAGGGAAAATCCGTTTTGCGGCGACTCGGCATGCAATACCCGGGAGGAGACGACGCCGAGGCCGACGATGCAAACGAGCGCGGCCGCAGCCGTGCGGAGCAGCGCCGTAATCTGCCGGCGTCGGATGAACGTGAAAAGGAAGTACAGCCCCATAACCGCCGCCACCACAATTCCGTTATAGCGAAACAGCGCCGCAAACGCCAAACTCGCGCCGAGCGCAATGGTCTGCCCGCGGCCGAGCACGCCCCGTTCCAGAAAGACGATCAAAAAATACGTGATCATGGCGACGCAGAAACTGTAGGGCAAATCCTTGAGCGGCTGCGTGTAGAGGGCAAGCGTCAGCTTCGGCAGGAGGAACGGCAAAAGAACGAGTACGATCACGGGATAGGGAACGCCGCGTTCGTACGCAAGCCGGCCAAACAGGCCGTTCACAAGCGCGATCGCCAGATAATACGTCGCCATCAAAAGTCCCATGCCCGGATCGACGCGGCGAAACAGCGTGATCAGCAGCGTGTGCGCGACGGTGTGGACCTTGGAATACGGAATCGCGCCGTCCGCCTGCATCAGCTGGTTGACCGTGTCGGGCGCAATCAGGCTCGCGGGGAATACGGTGGACCATGCAAGGCATAGGGCAAACAGCGTCAGAAGCATGATCTGCAGCATCGCAAAGCGCCCGTCCTGCGGCGAGCCGGCGCGAAGCGGCGAAGCAAAGCGCGCAAAAAGCCCAAGATACAGAACGTAGAACGCCAGGCCGATCACCGCGGCAAAAAGGCCGATTTGCAGTGCGGACAGGTCTCCGGCATTGCATAGATAGGCGAGCGACGCGGCCCCCTGCAGAACGGCCAGCGCGCAGACGCGGGGCAAAAAGCGCCGGTTCGGTTTTTTTGACAGCGGGGGGAGCGCGGCGTAGAGCAGCTGGCACAAAATCAGGGCGACGGCGAACCACTGCCCGTAGGGAAGCGCCACATGGACCCCGAAGGCAACGAAAATGACCGCAGCCGCAGCCGCGGTGGCAAGCGGCTGCGGCGGCGAAAACGGGGCGCCCGGCGCGTGCAGATGACGTGGAGGCCGCATTGCGTTGCTCCGTAAAACGAGAATTTTGCAGGCTGTTTCCGGCCATTGGCCGAATCCTGAGGATACATGACTATCTTACCACCGCCGCGGACGCAATACAAGAAAGGGCGCGGCGCGTTATATTGACACCCATTTGGAAATCAACTAATATCTAAGTAATCTATGAAAATTATAGAAGATTTTGTATATACGGGGACAAACGGGATGATGCTGGTTTGACTTTACGGTTGCCGCAACGGAAACGCGCGCATGCAATTTTGCACGGCGGCCGCAACGCGCTGGCCGCGCTGCTGATCGGCCTCCAGGTCTTTGGGGGCGGAACGCGCGTCTTTGCCCGCGCGGAAGGCGGCTCCGCCGATCCGGACGTGACCGCCGCGTGCGCGATCGTTTTGCCGGAAGAAGAGTCGGCGTACAGGGGCCGGCTGCAGGACGGGCGGTATGACTCGCGCGTTTCGTTTGCCCCGGGCCAGGCGCTGATTCTCGAAGTGCCGGCCAAGGCGCGAGGGCTTTATGCAGCCTGGTACGCTCCGCCCGCGGCCTGTACGCTCGCGTTTCAAAGCGCCGCGGGCGAGACCCTTTCCGTCTGCCGTGCCGAACCGGAGCTTTTAAACGGATACTACGCGCTGCCGGACGGCTGCGCGCGGGTGGAAATCACGGGCGAGAGCACGTTTGCCGTTTCGGAACTGCGCGCATATGCCTGTGCGGCGCCGCCCGACGAGCTGGCCATTCTGCGCGCGCCGGCAGTACACCCAAAGCTGATGCTCATACTTGCGCATACGGGCGACGAAGCGTACTATTTCGGCAGTCTGCTGCCCTATTGCGCGAGCGAGGACGTTGCGACCGTGTTCCTCATGTCGCATAGCAGGCAGGCGCAGCAGGAGGCCATCGAGCTCCAATATGCGCTCGGTGCGCGCCGGCAGCCGGTCTTTGCCGGCCTGCCGTATTTCCGCTCTTACATGGACGGAAAAGGCATGTACGAGCTGATCGACCGCCAGGAGGTGGAGACCTGCATGGTCCGCCTCATCCGTAAATACCGCCCGGAGGTTTTGGTTACCCATGACGGCCGCGGCGAAAACGGGGACTGCATGCATGCTATGGCGGCAAAGCACGTTGCAATTGCGGTCGGGCAGGCGGCGGACGCGAACGAGGACGGCGTCAGCGCCGCCGAATACGGCGTTTGGCAGTTTGAAACCGTGTATGAGCACCGGACGGCGGGGAGCTTGCCGCTGTACGACACGCATAGCGTGCTGGAGCCGTACGGCGTAACCGCGGTCGAGCTCGCGCAGTCGTCGTTCGAGCGGTACGCATTTTTAAGGATGTACCATCAAACGGTGCAGGACGCGCCGTACTTTGCGCAGACGTTTCCTGTTCAGACGGACAAAACGGACGTCCAGGCGCAGCGCGAGCTGTACGATCTGTTGAGCGATCTTGGCGCGAAAACCCCGCCGGCCGCGACCGCGGTCCCGGAACAGACCGCTTTCGAAAGGCCGGCCTCGACGCCTGCGCCGGCGGCGGGGAACGTCCCGGAAACGGCGGCGCCCGCGGACAGGCAGACAGGGACTTCGCTTAGCGCCGTCTGGACCGCGCTGCTTCTCTGCGGCGCGGCCGGGCTGGCTGCGTGGGGGATCGCGCAAAAGGGAGGGATACAACCCGCCCTTTCGCGCCGGTACTGGATCTTTGCGGCGAGCCTTGCGCTGGCCGCGGCCGCCGCGCTGCCGATCCGGACGCGGGAAGTCCGGCCGGCGGCGGCCTCGCTTGTCGGCTCTTTGCCCACCCTCGCGTCCGAAACGCCGGACAGCTCCCCGGCTTTTGCGGCGCAGGACACGCCTTCGCCGCAGCCGACCGCCACCCCGCATCCGTTTGCCACGCAGTTCCGAAAAGCGGGGGACCCGCCGGAGACGGTCGTGTTCGACCCGAAAAACGGCAGGTACGCCTATCGCTCGGACACGCTCGGCATCGAGATAGAGCGGCACGTTCAGGAGGACCTGCCCGCCGTCTATTTCGTCGCGCATATCTACATGCGGGACGAGAACGCTTATCGCTCCGGCTTCGGGTCGCCGCGGCAGAACGGGAAGGACCCGCTCGACGCGTGCGTCATGGCCAGAACGTACCGCGCCGTGCTCGGCATAACGGGCGACAATCTGCTGCACGAGGGCTTCTACAACCGCGGATTGTACATGCGCGACGGCCGCGTGTTCAGCGCGGAGACCATCGGCTCTGCCATGGTGCTGACGGACGGTCTGTCCATGCGGATATACAACAAAAACGACCGCGCCATGCTGGACGAGATCGAGGACGGCGCGCGCGACATCTACTCGTTCGGCCCGCCCCTGGTGCTCGGCGGGACGATGTGCGAAGGCCTGGACACGGACCGTGTGGCGCGGCGGAACCCGCGCGCGGGGCTCGGGCTTGTGGAGCCGGGGCACTTTGTGGCCATCGTTGTGGACGGACGGCTGCCGGGCTACAGCCACGGCGTGCTGCTGCCGGAGTTTGCGCAGATGTTTCTGGACGAGGGCTGCGTCATGGCCTACAATCTGGACGGCGGCGCATCCGCCACGATGGTTTTCATGGGGGAATACATCAATCTTCGGTCCTCGAAACATTACCGGCGGCTGCCGGACCAACTGCTCTGGGGGTATTCGGAACTCGTTCCCCCCGAAACCGACATCTCCAAATCCAGCGGGCTGGCGGAGCCCGGGAAGTGATGGCGAACGGTATGATTGAGCGGAAGCGGGGGAGGGAAGCCCCGCATGAATCCGACGCCGCCGGCCGCGCGCGCGGGGGATGCGCGGGGAAGCCGCGTGCATCTGCTTTTGCGGCGGCTGCGACGACCCCGCTGACGTGCTGGCGCAGGCGATGG
>CAZKGE010000008.1:4678-23865 GCA_964552065.1 uncultured Oscillospiraceae bacterium
TTTTGATTGCGGTGATCGCGCTGGCCGTTGCCTGCGGCCGCGGCGCGGACGCCGGCCCCGCCGGCGTCGAAGAGCCGGCGGACACCCCGTTCGGCGCGTCACTGGACCTGAGCGATTCCGGGCTTTCGGACACGGCCGCTCTGCTGGACCGGACCGACTTAAAGACGCTCGATCTGACCGGCAATCCGATCCCGCGCGAGGCTTACGACGCGCTTTCGGCCGCGCTGCCCGGCTGTGAGATCCTATGGAGCGTTCCGATCGGGACCGGCCGCTTCGACAGCGATGCGGACTCGATCACGCTGGAGGATGCTCCCGCCGACCTGGCCGAAATGCTCGGCTATTTTACGAACCTTTCGGAGGTGCGCGTTTTGCGCTGCGACGATTACGCGTCCCTCCTGGCCGCAAGCAAGCGATACCCCGGCTGCCGGTTTTTCTGGACGGTTCCGCTCGGAGATCGCGTCTGGCAGCAGGATGCGCGGGTTCTGGATCTCTCGGGAAAGGATATCGGCCGGGCGGAACTGCTTGCCAAGCTGGCCGGCCTGCCCGCGGCGGAGCGGGTGGTCCTTGACGGTTCCGCGAGCCTCGCCGACGCCGACAAGCTTGCGCTGATCGAGGCGTATCCGGACGTCGCCTTCTTTTGGGACGTCGAACTTTTTGAGGACCTCGTCGTACACTCCAGCCTGACGGAGCTGGACCTGAAAAAGCGCAAGGTTGCCGATGTGAAGGCGCTCGGCGATAAGCTGATGCTGCTGCCGCAGGTCAAAACCGTCGACATGTGCGGCTGCGGTCCCTCGAACGAAGAGATGGAGTATCTGCGGGAGCGGTTTCCCGATATTAAATTCATCTGGCTGATCCGCGTTTCCGAATGGATCATCCGCACGGACATCAAGGGGTTCAGCACGGGAAACCGCAAAACCTTCCCCGACGGGGCGGGGGAATACGTGGGCGGCCACAACGCGTATAACTTCATCACGGCGGAGAGCCTGCGAAACCTGAAATACTGCACGGACCTGATCGCGCTCGATTTCGGCCATTGCCACAAGATCCATGATATTTCGTTCGTCGCGGACCTGCCCAAGCTGCGGTATCTGGATTTTTCGCTGTGCAACGTCGACGACATCTCCGTACTGTCGCAGCAGACCGAGCTGGAGTTTCTCGAGATGAAAACGAACAACATCTCCGATATTACGCCGCTTCGGAACTGCACGAAGCTGAAGTACCTCAATTGCGGCATCAACGATATCTCGGAGATCGACACCTTCCTCCGCCTGCCGCAGCTGGAGCGGCTCTGGATCAACTGCACGCTGCTGACCGACGATCAGGTCGCCGCTTTGCGGGCCGCGCTGCCCGGCACGACGATCACCGCGTCGCCGACCAAGCGCGAATACGGGGAGAGCCTGTGGCGCAAAGGGAATCAGGGGTATATCGAAATGCAGAAAATCTACGGGCTGCGCGCGCAGCACCAGGGGAATGTGCAGCCGTAGAGCGATCGCGCCGTTGATAGCGCAGGCTGCGTCCGGCGCGCGTCGGGAATGGATGGGGCAAAATGCTGGCAGTCGTCATCGTTTGGGGAATCCTTACGTCATTTTGTCTGCCGTGGGTCGTGTTCTGCGGCAGAAGGTATGAGGAGGCGGTCCCGCTTTCGGCATTCGCGGTGATCGCGCTCCTTTACGCGCTCGGCCTGCTCGGGCTGCTGCGCTTTGCAGGAATCGCGCTTTTTGCCGTCGCCGCGTCTTCGCTTGCGGGCTGTATCGTTCATGCGGTCCGGAAACGAGCCTGGCGGCAGTCGCTGAGGCGGACGTTCACGCCGGGATTCTTCGCGTTTTTGTTTTTTGTTATCGTGTCGGCGGTCTTTAATTACGGGCGGCTCGCGACGGAATGGGACGAGTTCTCCCATTGGGCGTACGCGGTCAAGGCCATGACGGCTTTGCAGGATTTTGCCGCGAATCCGCTTGCGGACGCGGCATATGCAACCTATCCCCCCGCCGTCAGCCTGTTTCAGTATGCGTTTCAGATCCTGAACGGCTCGTACGCCGAATGGCTGCTGTACGCTGCTTATCAGATTCTGGCGTTTTCGCTGTTTTTACCGTTCTTCCGGCGCTTGACCGGGTGCTCTCCGTTGCTTGTTTTGCTTGCCGTACTTACCGCGATGTTGGTGCCCAACCTGTTCGAGGGCAGCATGTACGGAAGCCTGATGGCGGACTGCCTCCTGGGCCTTATTTTCGGCTTTGCGCTGGCGGTCATTCTGCGCATGCGGCCGGAGCGGGGTTTTGAGATTGCGCTGGTCGCGGGAGCGGCGTTCGTGCTGACGCTGATGAAATCCTCGGGCGTGCTGCTGGCCGGCGCGGTCTGTGCGGCGCTGGCAATCGACGTTTTGCTTTTGCGCCCGCGTAAGCGGCATGGAGAGCGGGAGGGCTGCAAACGCGGCGCGCTGCGCGCCGCTTTACAGGTATGCGCCTCTCCTCTGGCGGTCGCCGCGGCGGCCCTGTCGTGGAGGGGCGTTGTCATGCGGTATCGCGCGG
Source organism: uncultured Oscillospiraceae bacterium (assembly GCA_964552065.1). Classification (GTDB taxonomy): domain Bacteria; phylum Bacillota; class Clostridia; order Christensenellales; family CAG-138; genus CAZKGE01. Next base: position 7,201 of record CAZKGE010000008.1, read on the forward strand.
CCGATCTGTTCTCCGGCTATCGCATGCCGGCAATGACCGATGGCGGCATAGGCGCCGACGGCATGCAGATTGTTCGCAATTTTTTGAAAAAGCTGTTCTCCGCGGGCGAGGGAATCTGTATTTTTAATATCAGCGCGTTTCAGCTTGCGATCGTTTGCGCGGCGTTGCTGCTGCTGCTTTTCCTGCTTTTGCGCGCGGAATCCGCAGACCAAGATGCCCGGAACGGCGGGCTGCTTTTTCTGACGGGGGTATGGGTCCCGCTGTATTTTGCGGGGCTTTTGGCGACCTATCTTTTCAAGTTCCGCCCGGCTGAGGCAATGGACATCCCGGCGTTCTCGCGATATGCCGGCACGATATTCTATGGGATCGCCATGTTCGTTTCGGCTTCCGTTCTGGACGTTTGCATGGACAAGCGGATTGCGGGCAGCCGTTTTCTGGCGCTGGGTCTCGTACTGCTGCTTTTGTTTGCCTCCCCGGCCGATAAGTTTACAGCCTGGATCACGCGCTACAGCGCGGCGAGCTCCATTTCAAAGCGGGCGCAGTACGACGGCGCCGCGGACAGCATTCGCAGGATGGTGTCAAAAAGCGGCAAAAGCGCGGGCGTGCGCATCCTGGCGCAGGAGGAGTACGAGCTGACGGGCTGGATGTATCATTATTTGCTGTACCCCATTCCGACGCAAAAGTCGCGCTGCGTGGCGGACGGAAGCTCCGAAGAGCAGCAGGCCCGATACGTAAAATGGCTGCAGGATAACAGAGAATTCGATTTTGTCTATCTGGCTTCGATCGACCAGTATTTTCTCGACGCATACGGCGCGGCGTTTGCCGGTTCGGCGGACATTGCGGCGGGGCGGCTTTATGCCGTCGATCGCGAGACGGGCATCCTGTCCGTTTTTCCGGCGCGGTGACCAAGCTTTCATTACCATTTACAATCTCAGCTGTATATTTGCTGAGGAATCATATCAGTTGAATGGGCCCGAAAGCGGGCCTTTCTTGTTTTTTTGCGGGAAAAGCCCTAAAAGTGCCGCGCCCGGCATGGCGGCTGCATCGTCCGGTTCAGGCGGGTTGCCCGGACCACAGGGTTAGTTTTTGTTGGCCCCAGTTACAAGGGATTCGAAGCCGCGTCAAGAAAACGCCGCGGCAATATCCGGAAAACCCGAACTTTACAGATCTTCGCGCTTCATGGTATTGTTAAGCGGCAAGGTCTTTTGGCCGCGTCAGGAACAGGATGGCAGGGCTATGGAGATACAAAGGCAAACAAGAAAACAATATCCGACACGGCATACCCTGCTGCGGGTTTTGGCGGTCGTAGTGGCGGTATCCATGCTGCCGTCGTCCGCGCTGCTGCTGCTTACGCGGATCGTGAAGCCCAGGGACCTGACGATCTCGCAGAGCGCCGCGGACAGCGCGTATCAGACGCTGTCCGGCGACAGCGCGTATTTAACCGCGCCCACGGTGGAACGCGTGCGGATGCTGCTGAGCGAACTGGGCAGGCAGCCGCAGACGGCGGAGGAATTTGAGCAGGTCGCGTCGATGTACGTGGGGCGGGGCGACTATGCCGAGGCGGCGGTGCTGTACGAAAACAGCATCAATGCGACCGCCGAAAGCGATACGGCCGCGCTCGCGAACCGGGAGCTCAAGCTTGGCTCGGCCTATGTGCTCAGCGGCGATATGGGGCGCGCGGAGGTGCGATACCGTCAGGCGCTGGATTACGACAACACCCTGGCGCTTGCGCGCCTGCTGCTTGCGCAGATTTATTTTGAGCAGCAGCGGTACGAGGAATCGACGGCGCAGATTCGGGAGTATCTGCGGCTCGTGCCGAACGATACGGAAAACCGCACCCTGCTCGGCAATCTTTACGAGAGCATGCAGCAGTACGACCGCGCGCTTGACGAGTATATCGCGGCATACCGGCTCACCCAAAGCGCGGCGGACTGCATGAACGTTGCGCGCGCGGCGCTGCTGAGCGGCAGCTTCGTCCTGGGCAATCAGTATCTGTCGACCTATCTTGCGAATAACGAGGATCCGGACGGCTCCATCCACTACCTGCGCGGCGCATCCTATATGGGGCAGGAGGACTACGCGGCGGCGCAGGCCGATATGCTGGAGGCGATCGCGCTCGGCTATCCGGACACGGCGGACTGCTACGTGCAGCTGACGCTGTGCACCTATATGCAGGGCGACTACGCAAACACACTGGCATACGGCAAGCAGGCTGAAGCGCTCTGGGAAACGCCCAGCGCCGAATGCCTGCAGCGGATGGGGCTTTCCCAGATGCAGCTGGGAGAATACGCGGCGGCGGTCGGGTATTTAAGGCGCAGCGTGGAGACAGACCCCGCGCTGACCGACAATCATTATTATATCGCTACCGGCTGTTTGCTGACCGGGGATTACCAGGGGGCGCGGGACGCGTACGGCGCCGCGATCGAAAGCGGGTACCTGCTGCAGGAATGCTACTACAACCGCGCCATATGCTGCCTCCAGCTGGAGGACTACGAAGCCGCTCGGCAAGACCTTCTGGCCTGCCTCGACGCGGGGGAGGACGAAGCGATTCTTTCGTCCGCGCATGAGCTTTTGGAGCAGCTTGGCGTGCAGCCGCCCGCGGAACAAAAATGATGCCGATAGGGTGCGCGGCCGCGGGCCGCGGCTGCCGGCCGGCTACCGCATTTTTTTCTTGACCGCCATATAGCGGTCCTTCGCGACGGGCAGCGCCGTGCCGTCCGGCAACGTGACAAGGTAGCGGGTCAGCCCGCGCATATAGACGCGGTTGACCAGCGCGCTGCGGTGGATGCGCACAAAGTCGTCCGACAGCAGGGCTTCCAGCTCCGCAATCTTTTTCCGCATGCGGAAGCTCCTGTCGCGCAGCGTAATGACGCAATACGCCGCGTCCGACTGCACGGACACAATTTCCGAAACATACAGATAGTGGTGGCAGCCCGCGACGTCGCACAGCACGATTTTGCGGCTTCTCCCGTTTTCCGCGGGAGGATGTTCCATGTATTTGCCGGTATATTCATAGAAGCCCGCGTCCGGCGGGGCCGTTTCGCCGCCGGAGGGGAAATCCTCAGAATCCGAAACGTGCAGGTGCACGACCTTCAGCTCGCCCCGGACGCGCTTCCAAAGTATGGTTGCGCGTATCCTTGCCTGCATGACGCGTCCGTCCTTGAGCGTGGCCGTTGAAAGAAAACGGCCGTAGACCAGAAAGACGCCGTTGCCCCGCAGGGCGCAATGGTATTTCTCCTCCGTCAGCTTTGCCGGCTCGGCCTTATATTCCGAAGCGGCGACCAGCCGGAAGGCCTCGCGCGAGTCCGCCCACTGGAAATCGAACGGACCGATCCAGATGATGTCGTCGGCGAGGCAGGCGAGCACGGCGTCCAAGCGCCGCTCGTAATGCTTGCGCAGTAATTCGGCGGTCAATACGATGATGTCCGGCTTGTCCGGCGGCGCTTTTTTCATGGATGCATCCCTTCCCGCCCGTCCGCGCGCGCGGCGGCGCATGGGGCGTCGTCGCATCATTGCTTCACGGCCGCCGCTAACGCAAGTATACCAAAAAATTCAGCCGTCCGGCCGCTATATATAGAGCATTATGCCGGTTCGTCAATGGATTTATTGTTGACCTGGCATTTCGGCCGTGATAAACTCATAGTATCCAAATGGTTACGAATTGCAAGGCGCGCCGCGTACAAGCATAGCGATGTAACTTATTACCAACTCGTGACGATTTTTGTCCGATCGGTGGGTAAATATTGATTTTGCCGGGCGCTTATGCTATAAGTATAGTTGATATACTGTATATTTCCATCCTCTTTTCATCGCGCAGACAAGTTGGCACCAAGGACGCGGACCGGCCGAACGGCCAGAAAAGGAACGCGGCTATGATTCAGCAAACCGTCAGGCAACCATTAAGCAAAAAATGGATGCGAACGCTGTTCGCGCTTTTGTTTGCCTGCCTGATGGTTTTTGTGATGCCGTGGGGGAAGTATGCCCTGGCGGAGGAAACGGCGGCCGAAGAGGACAGCGGCGCTTCCGATATCGCGACGTCCGAAGCTTCGCCCGCCCCAGGCCAGGCCGAGGTTACGGAGATTCTCGAAGGCGCGGGCACGGAATATGACGACGCGCTCGAGGGCAGCACCGAGAGCGAGCAGGCGGAGCTGACCTTCCAAAACGACGTGGTCGTCAAGGACCCCGCCAATATCGAGGGCGGCGAATCGCCGAAGGAAGCGTTCGACGTCGAGGCCAACAAGGCCAATATCGACGAGAGCAAAACGGCTTCGGTCACGAATCCCGACCCAAAGAACGCCATCCAAAAAGCGGTGGACGCGGCGCTGGCCAAGATTGAGGCCGAGACCAAGAGCATCACTATCACGGTTGATCCCGGCACATACGGCGGCGACATCGTGATCAGCAGCGTGATGAAGCGGACAGAAACCACGACGACCACCTATAAGGATTCCGCCGACAAGGTGCTGGGCACGGTCGACACGGTCACCGAACTGCCCGACGTCCAATATATCATTCCCGAAAACTTTGTGCTTAAGATCGTTGCGTCCGACGCGGGCGAAAGCCTGACGGCGTCCGCCGGCGGCGTCCACGTCGAGGGCAACATCGTCGTCGACGGCATCAACGTGCTGCTGGCGGGGCTGTACCTTTCGCTCAACAGCACCGTCAAGGTGCAAAACACCAACGGCGGCGACAACCCCTCGGTCGAAGTCTACGGCACCGCCAAGGACGATACCATTCAGGTTTTGGCCGAGGGAAAGCAGTCCTCGGGAAGCGGCCGCGAGAAGGCCGCCGTGACCGTGCATGGCGGCGGCGGGCAGGACACCGTCGCGCTGACCGCCGGCTCCGCGGCCGATGTGAAGCTCTACGGGGACGCCTGCGACGACATCCTCTCCGTCACGGGCGGCGCCGAGCCGGACGCCAGCAGCCAGACCACGGTCAACGTCTACGCCGGTTCGGGTTGCGATCTTGTCAACATCGACGTGCAGGCCGCCAATACGATCCATACGCTCAACGTGTTCGGCAACAGCGATACAGCGGCCAGCCCCGAGAAGGACCGCCTGCACCTTGCCGGCACGCTGAAGGACACGGCGACGCCCGCATCCGGCACCTCCACCGATGCAAGCGGCGTGACCACGATCGATCTCGAGCATGAAAACGGCATCGTCACGATCACAAGCCGCGGCTTCGAGACGTTCACCGACGCGCTCTTCAATAAGCCCACGCGGGAACTGAAGCTGTCGGACGCGGAGGCAAGCGAAAGCGGCCATACTTTCAGCCTGTCCGACGGGAGTTTCTTCAATTATATTTACAACGCCGCGGACGAAGAAGTCATCGACTTTATCATCGGCGGCGGCGGGATGCTGACAAACTTTTCCATCAAGGGCGCGGGCGATCTGTCGGTCCATTCGCTGCAGGCGCCGGCAGCCAGCATCAAGCTGTCCGGTGATACGGTCACAATCCTGAACGCGGGCGCCGGCATCGAGCTTGACGCCGCGAATCTGGAGGTGACCGCAAAGAACGTCCTGTGCTCGGCGATATTCAGACGGCCGGGGACGTGCTCATCAAAGCCTCCGACGACGACACGCAGTTCGACGTTTCCACCCCGCAGGTGCTCGACGACCTCGGCATGGGCGCCAGCGCCTCCGGCAGCTTCTTCGACTGCAGCGCCGGCTCGGAAGTGGTCGTCAGCGGCTCCATTCACGCGGGCGGCAGCGTGGACATGACGGCAGCGACCGTGCAGACGCGCTCGCTGCTGGACCTGACCGTCAACGGCGGCGACAATCTGCTGGCCGACCTGAACTTCCTCAACGTGAAGGTCGGCAACGCCGATATTAAAATTTCCGGCGTCATAATCGCCGGCGGCTCCGTAAACGCCGCCGCGACGAGCACGATCAAGTTCACCGTCAGCGGCGCAAGCCTGGGATCGATGAACATGCCGCTGTCGCTCTCCATCGCCGTGACCGACGTCAACGTGACCGTGACCGGCACCGTGACCGCCGGCGGCGACATCAATTTTGCCGCCGAATCCAACGTCGACATCAACACCACCGCCACCACCGGCACGATCCCCGTGACGCTGGCCATCTCCGTCGCGGTCGTGAACTGCCGCGTGACCGTCGGGGACAAAGAAATCGGCAGCACGTCCGTCGTCTCCACGGACGGCAACATCAATCTTTCCGCCAAGGCGACGACCGCCATGAAGACCAAGGCCGGCCGCGGCGCGAGCGCCTCCGGAACCATGAGCGGCTACTTCGCCGTGGGCGTGGGCGTTCAGGACGTGTCCGCCGGCATCGTCGGAAATGCGACCGTCAAGGCGGAAAACGGCAGCGTCAGCGTTCGCTCGGCCTCCGTGGAAACCGCCACGACCGAGGCGCTTTCGGCCAAGCCCGAGGCGGCCGAGGGCGAAGGCGAAGGCAGCGGCGAGCAGAACACCCTGAGCACCATCAAGACCACCATCGTTAACCTGATCAAGCAGGTCGGCACCTCGATCGGCGCAAAGCTCGGGATCGTCACCCAGGCCGTCGAGGGCAAGAGTTTCGCCGTCACCATCCCCGCCACGACGAACGGCACCGTCTCCGCGCTCAGCAAAGCGAACGAGGGGGATACGATCACCGCGACCGTGACGCCCAACAAGGGATACAAAGTAGCGCAGGCGTACGCCAAGTATCTGCCGGCAGGCTCCGCGGCCTATACGACGGTCGGCATGACGGGCGACGGCAGCGGAAATTATACGTTCACCATGCCCGCGACCGATGTCTCCATCGTCGTCACGTTCGAGCGCAAGACGGCCGCGGAGCTCGGCGTGACCGAGACCGAGTACGGCACCCTGTTCGACGAGGACGGTACGTTCACGGGGACCGACGGCTCCGAAACCGACCCGGCCGCGGACCCCATGGGGGAGCAGGAGGAGGACGACCTCGGCATCACCGATCTGTTTGACGAGGGCACCGGCGGCGCGGAGGCGACCGATCCAAACGTTGCCACCACGGATTCCGCCTCGCCGGACGCAATCAGCATTGAGACGAGTCAGACCGACGGCGGCTCGATACTGACCGACGTGACGAAGGTGGACGCCGGCAAGAGCGTCAAGATCACCGTCAATCCGTCCGAGAACCATCAGCTCAAGGAAGGTTCGCTTAAGATCACCTATACGAAGAACGACACGAGCACCACGCCCGCCACCACCGGCGAGGCGGTGATCGTGGTGAGCGCGAACGAGAACGGCGAGTTCGTATTCGCCATGCCGTCCGACGTGGACAGCTCGAAGAAGATCACGCTCTCCGCGGAGTGGGAGGAAGTGCCGGCCGGCGCCGCGCCGGAAAACACCGGCAAGAAGACCTCCAACTCCTCGGTCCAGCTCACCGGCGCGGTCGCGATCGCGATCGTCATCAATACCAACAACGCCCTGATCGATACCGCAGGCGAGGTGCGCGCCATCACCGTCAACGTGACGGCGGACGGCACGACCACCTCCGCCGCAACGGCCGACGCAACGGAAGGCCTGGACAAAGAGGAGGATGAGGCGGCCGACGTGCCCGGCACCACCCCCGCGGGCGCCGTCGCGACCACCGGCGCGCAGTGGGCGGCCGGCAAGGATTGTATCATCCATATCGACGACTCCGTCAACGGGTCCGCCAGTTTTTCGGCCGGGGCCGAGAGCAGGAGCATAAAGGACGCGTCCGGCGTTTACACCAAGTACGCGTTCGAGATTCTTGCCCGGGCGGGCTACGAGCTGGCCAAGGACGCGGCGGGGCTTGTCGGCGTGTCGATGACCTATACGAAGGCGGACGGCACGGCGGGCACCGCCACGCTCACGCTGACCGGCAATTACGTCTATCTGGAGTTTGCGTCGCTCGAGGGCGGCTACAAGCAGGGCACCGAGTTCCTGCTCAGCCCGAAGTTCGTGCTGTCCGTGGGCGGCGCCGCGGGGTCGGACGTCACCACGCCCGGAACCTATGTGCCGGGTGCCGAAAACACGGTGATGATCAGCGGCACGACGAACGGGACCATCGATTTTGTGAGCAGCGCATCCTCGCTCGCCACAAAGACGTACGCGTTTAAGGTGACGCCCAAGACGGGCTATAAGCTTGACAGCGAAACCGCCGAGGGTTCGACGCCCGCCGCGACCACGTTCGCCATCACCTATTCCTATACCAAGTCGACCGCCGGCGCGGCCGACACCACCGTCACGGTGAACCTGACCGCGGACGGGAAGGGGAACTACTACTTCAAGCTTGCCGACCTTGCGGGCATTAAGGAAGGCACGAGCGTCGTCGTCAGCGCGGTGTTCGTCGAGGATACGCGCGAGGTCGTGACCGCCGAGACGACAAACGGCACCGTCACCATCGTCAAGAAAGAAACGACGTCCGAAGCCACGGGATCGGACCCGGCTACCCCGGCGGTCTACAACGCCAAGAAGGGCGACATCGTGCGGTTCACCGCGGCTGCGGCCGATGGGTACAAGGTCGGCTCCGTGTTCCTCTCCTACACGAACCTTGCCGGCACCGCGGTGGCAAACGATACCGCGTCGGTCGTTCTGGAAAACGGCGAATATCATTTCACAATGCCCGCGAGCAAGGACGGCACGCAGCTGACCATCCACGTGACGTTTATTGGAAAGGCCTTCGACGTAGCGGTCGAGAGCGCGGCCATCACCGGCACCGGCGTGCCCGCCGACGAGCAGTCGGCGGCGAAAACCTACGTCGAGCTCTCCAACGCAAAAGCCGACCCGGGCGACACCATCACCGTCAAAATCTCCGCCGCGGGCGCGGCCAAGGGATACAAGATTTCCAAGCTGACGATCGAGTTCCTGGATGCGATGGGCGACCCGGCTGCCGAGCTTGCCGCAACGGCCGTCGCCAATGCGGACGGGACGTACAGCTTTACCGTTCCGACGGGCGCGGCGGTCCAGGCGTTCGTCGGCGGCACGGCGATCGGGTATCAGCTCGGCGTCGAGCTTGCCGCAAAGGCGCTCACGGTCACCATCAACACGTCCGACCGCGGCACCGTGACCGCCTCGAACGCGAAGGCGGACGTGGGCGACGTCGTGACGTTCACCGCGACGCCCGTCGCCGGCTACCGCACCACCGCCAGCTCCGTCTCCGTCACCATCAAGAAGGGGACGGCGAGCACGACCAGCAACGCCACGAAGCAGGCGGACGGCACGTTTACTTTCACCGTACCCGCCGGGACGACCGCGATCACCGTAACCCCCAACTTTTCCATTGGGAACGACACCACCGCCTCCACCGGCAAGTCCGCGAGCGTGGGCGTGGGCGTCACCGTGGCGGTCACAAAGCACACGAACTACGCCTCCATCAAGAGCGGCAACATCTTCGCCGACGCCATCAACCTTGCCGCCGTCTCGGGCTCCGAGCAGACGGCCGTTTCGTCCGCCGCCACGTCCAAGGCGGGCTACTCCAACGCGAATATCGGCATCGGCGGCGCGATCACCGTGCACGTGGCCTCCGTAAAGACGAAGGCCCGCATCTACGATACGGCCTCCATCACGTTCACCGGCGCCGAAACCGATGCGGACAATAACCTCACCGTCAAGGCGGAGTCGTTCGCTAAGTTTGACACGGCAGCGGACGCGTCCGGCAAGGACGGCACCGCCACCGGCGGTACGGCGGGCGTCGGGGCGGGCATCGCCGTGAGCGTGTTCGGCACCGACGTCATCGCGGCTGTCGCGGACCGCACGCCGTTCCTTCGCGCCGGCTCCGATCCGACAAACGGCACGCTGAACCTCGACAAGCTCGATATCACGGCGGCAAACACGCTCGACGAGACCACGAGCGCGAAGGCTGGCTCCGCGGGCGGCATCTCCGCAACCCCCGTCCTGGCGCTGCATATTTCCGGCGCGGACGTGCAGGCCTACCTCGGCTTGCCCGCGGCCGGCAATAGGACGCTGTTAAAATTTAAGAACGACGCGATGGTCAGCGCGTCCAATACCGTCTCCCGGCAGCTGGCGGCAAACGCTTCCGCTGCGGGCGGCAGCGTCGGTCTCGGCGGGAGCTTCGCCATCTCGGTTGTCAACGACAGCGCCATTGCGCGCATCAACCGCAGCATGCAGGCTAAGAGCGTCACCGTGCGCGCCAAGAGCAAGAGCACAATGAAGTCCACCTCGCGCGCGGGCGCAAACGGCTCGCCTCCCGGCGGCACCTCTTCAACGCCCGGCAACGGCGGCGGCGAAACCGCGGCCGGGTCCGAATCCGGATCCGGGTCCGGCGACGGTTCGTCGGACGCGGACGCACAGGCAGACGGCGCGCTGTCCAGCGGAAAGAACCTGTCCGGCTCCGTTGGCAGCAACAATACGAACGGCAGCTCGGTCGCCGGTCAGACGACCAACCGCCAGAAGGCGCAGACCAGCGAGGGCAGCATCCAGATCGCCGCGGGCTTTGCGCTCAACATCCAGAAGAACCGCAGCGAAGCGTACATCGGCAACGATACGGACGTTATCGCCGTTGCGGCCGACGAAGGCGTTACGGTCGAGGCGCTCAACCGCACCGACGCGCAGGTGGTCGCCAATGCCAGCGCGACCAAGGCGAAGGTCGGCGTGGGCGTCGCGGTGTCGATCAATATCGTCAAGTATACGAATCACGCATACATCGGCTGGGTGGCGGTCACCGCCGGCTCGCTGAACGTAACCGCCTCCATCATCGAGGATGAGCCCGCCGCGGCGGAGGAAGCCGCCGAGGACGCCGAGTCCACAAACTTCATCACCAATATCGTCAAGCAGCTGATCGAGGAAGCGGCGGAGGCCATGGGTTTGAGCGAGTTGTTTGCGGGCGATACAAACGGCGCCCAGGCGCTCAAGGACCTGCTGGACGCGCTCGCGGTCACGATCGGCGATTTTGTCAAGGGCCTGCTCGCCGGCACCGGCCTTGAGGAACTGGTCGAGGGCGACCCCGTCGAGAAGATCAACACCAATATCGAAGCGTTCCTGACGGCGGTCCTGAACATGCCGGCGTCCATCAAGAGCGCGATCAACGACAAGCTCAACGAGCTGCACCTTTTGAATACAACCCCGGACGAGTTTTTGACCGAGGTCAAGACCAAGATCACGGACGATCTGACGGGGATTCTCAACACCGTCAAAGCGAGCGCGCTCGAGGCGCTCAAGACGGAGATATTCAATTTTGTCAAAACCCATCTGGGCGAGCTGCTGTCCAGCATGATGCCTTCGTCGGGCACGGGCGGCACGACGCCGTCCACGCCTTCGCCGCTTTTTACCGAGCTGAAGGACATCGTTCTGGCCGTGTTTACGGCGGCCAAGGACAGCCTGGTCGCCGCCACGATGGAGGCCATTGCCGAGAATATCAGCCTGCTCGGCTTGGACGTGAGCGCCGACGAACTCACAATTACAGGGATTAAGGACGCCGCGATCGCCAAGATCACGTCGCTGTTTACCGACAGGGTGAACGAGCTCGTCACCGCTCTGACCGAGGGACTGGTCGACGTCGAGCAGCTCAAGGCGTTTTTGCAGGGGAACATCGGCGAGACGCTTCGGACCAATCTCCAGTCCGCGCTGGCCGAGGCGGGCAAGGCGCTGACCAACGCCGCCCTCGACTCGCTGACGACCTTCCTCGACGTGAAGCTCGCGGCCGAGGAGAAGCTCGCCGCGCATACGTTCACCACCCAGGCCATCGCGGGCGCGGGCGCTTCCAACGTCGGTATCGCGGGCTCGGCGGCCATCGCCGTCATCAAGGGCGACACCAGGGCGTATGTACTGGGTGCCAATCAGGCCTGGGCGGCCGCGCATCCGCTGGACCACGACATCACCGTCGCGGGCGATGTTGTGATCAACGCCATCTCGCGGCAAAGAGAGAAGACCGCCGCGTCCAGCTCCGTGGGCAGCGACGGCATGGCCGACAAGAACCTCGCCGCGGGCAGCGGCGATGACGCCGCAAACGGCGGCGGCACGGACCGCAGGGCCGAGGCCGTCGGAACGACCGGCGAGGTTTCGCTCTCCGCAAAGGGCGGCAAGGCGACCCCGACCCTGGTAAGCGCCGGAAAGTACACGATCAAGCTCGTGGCGGACGAGGGCTACGACGTGACGGCGACGACGGTCACGATCACGTACACAAAGGTGACGCCGGGCGCGGGCGGCGGCCCTGCGACGGAGGAAACGGTCACGCTCACGGCGCCCGTCTCCGCGGTCGCCGGCGAAAAGTATACCTACACGTTTACGTTCAACCTGCCGGACGACGTCAAGGACGGCACCAAGGCCACAGCGACCGTCGACTTTGTGGAAAATCCGCATACGGTCACGACGCTGACCTCCTTCCGCAGTTCGTCGACCGCGACAGCCCCCACCCCCACGCGAAACGAGATCGACATCAATGCGCCCAACACGGCCAAGTGGGGCGACACCGTAAAGGTGGCCGTAAAGCGGGTCGCGGGCTATTCGCTCGACAGGGTGGTCTATACCTATACGTTCGACGGCGTCGATTACGAGAAGGCGCTGACCACAAAGGACAGCTCCGTCGTCGTAAGCGGCGCGGACGTCTATCTTCTCATCATGCCCGACGCGAACGTCAGCGTTAAGGCGTATTACACCAAGCTGGCGGCGGGGACAACGGCGACGCAGAGCCAGACCGCAACGACGAGCTCCGGCAAATCCGTGGGCGTCGGCGCGGCGTTCTCGCTCACCTACGGGTACATGGACGTGCTCGCTGGCATCGGCGACTGGCGTAGCGTCAAGGCAAGCTCGCTTAGTGTCACCGCAAACGGCGTGCATGACGGCGAGACGGTCTCCGTCAGCGGCAGCGACCCGCTTGCGGGCAGCGAAACGACAACGGAAAGCGGCGGCACGTCCGAAGGCTCGACCGGCGGCTCGACCGGCGGCTCGGGTACGGGTACAGGCACGGGCACGGGCGCGAATAGCTCCTCGTCCACGACGAAGGACATCTCGCTCGACGCGTCCGCGGCCGTCAACCTGATATTCAACACGGTCTTTGCTTACATCGCAAATCACGCCCAGATCGTCACCACCGGTTCCGATACGATCGAGGTCGTCGAGAAGGATGCGGACGGGAAAGACGCGGTGACCGACAAGGTCAATCTGCTGATCCAGGCCAAACAGTCCGGCAAGACGCTTGCGCAGGCCAGTGGCTTCTCCGCCGGCAAATCCACCGCGGTCGGCGCGGCGGTCTGCGTCAACATCCCGTCCTCCGAAGTGACCGCGGCCCTTGCGGGCGCCGCGACGGCCAGCGGCAAGGCGCGGATCGTCGCGCACACCTATGACGAGGACGAGAGCAAGGCCATCGCCACGGCGGTCGGCGCGGACATCGACCGGTACCTGAACAAGTTCACCAAGAGCCAGGAAGCCTTCGAGAAGAAGGCCAACGGCCTGCTCTCCGGCGAGTTCTTCAACGGCGGCGGCTCGGGTTCGACCGGTGGAAATACGAATAACGCCAACAACGCCACCGCGTCCAATATCAACGGGAACCTGAACGGCAACAGCGGAAGCGGCGGCAGCGGCGCGAGCAACAACCTCACGCTCTCCAGCAATTCGCTCCGCACGCAGAACGTCACCGCGACCGGCACGAACGCCACGAGCGGCACGACGGGCACGGGCACGGGCACCGCGTCCAACCTGACGGGCAGCGCGGTCGGCGGCGGGACCTCCTCGCAGAGCCAGAGCTACCAGGTGGCCGCGGCCGTGGGCCTCAACATCACAAACCACAAGGCGCTGGTCAATATCTCGGGTTCGCTGACCGCCGCCGCGATCGCGGTGCTTGCGGACAACGACGGGAACTTCCGCGCGCTCGGCACGGGCGCCGCCATGAGCCTGGAGAGCAACAGCAACGCCATCGCGGCGGGCGTCGCCGTCAGCGTAAACAATAATGAAGCGGCGGTCACGATTTCGGACGGCGCCACCCTGAACGCGGGCGTCGGCGACGTCGGCGTTTCCGCCGAGCTGACGCAGAACATGAACGGCGACTACAGGGGGTACCTCGGCGCGCAGGCGCTGGCCGGCGCGGTCAGCGGTTCCGGCGGCAAGTTCAGCATCGGCGGCGCGATCGCTATCATCGTCAGCAACGCCAAAACGAGCGTCCGCATCGCAAACGGCACGGCCGGCCAGCACGCTTCGGTTACGGGCTCGCGCGTGGTGTTCGCCGCATCCGACAAGAGCAAGCTGGCGCTCCGCGCGGGCGGCATCAGCGTCAGCAAGGGCGCGTCCGTCAGCCTCGGCGCGGCGTTTGCGCTGATCTACAGCAACAACGCCATCGCGGCCACGATTGGCGACTACACGGTCATCAACGCCGAATCGCTCGTCATCCGCGCCGAAAAGCTCCGCGTGGACATGAGCGATTACGAGAGCGCGTTCGGCATCGACAAGCTCATCACCGACAGCTCCGCGCTCACCGAGGAGCAGCGCAAGGAAGCCGATACCGGCATCATCGACATCCATAAGGGCGAGGACGATACGAGCTACAAGGTCGAGCTCAACATCAGCACCGGCTCGGTCCTCGAGATGATCGACCTGCTCAACTTCCTTTCGTCCACAAACTACTACGCCGAGGCGATCGCGGGCTCCATCATCACGGGCGCTCAGTCGGACAGCAAGGCGTCGGTCGCCGGGGCGTTCGCCATGGTGTTCTTCAAGAATACCGTGGACGCGCTGATCGGCGGCAGCGTCGACATCAACTTGACCGGAAAAGATTACGACGTCTATGAAAAGGACGGCGAGACGTACTACGTGTCCGGCGACGACGTCTATACTAAGGATACTCACGGCGGGCTGGCCAAGTCCGGCGTCGCCAAGGCGGACTTAACGCCCGCCGGAACGCAGTTTGTCGAGGGGCTGTTCCTGCTCGCGGCAAACGACGCGAACGTCCGCATCATCGGCGGCGCGCTGTCCGCGGGCAAGAGCTCCGTGGGCGTCGGCCTCAACCTGGGCTTCCTGCTCAATGAGGACACCGTCACCGCCGGAGTCGGCGGCAGCAGCACCATCGATATAGCGGGCGGCGGCTATATCCAGAACGCGTCCACCGCGGCGGACGTGATGGTCATCACGGTCGCGGGCGCGGCCAACACCAGCCCCAACAGCACGGCAACCGTCGGCGGCGGCCTGAACGCCATCGCAACCAAGAACCGCTCGTTTGCCAAGGTCGGCGCCGGGGCGCTCATCCGCGCTCACGGCGACGTCGAGATCGGCGCGGGAAACGACATGTCGCTGCTGCTGGTTTCGGCGAGCGTTTCGGCAGCTTCCAACGGCGTCGCGGTGGGCGGCACCATCGGCGTGATCGTGCATCAGAGCGAGGCCTGCGTCGATATTTCCTCCGGCACCGCAGCCGCGCGCACCATCATCCAAAGCTCCGCGGGCAGCGTGAATATCGCGGCCGCCAGCAAGGAGAACATCGTCGACATCATCGCTTCGCTCTCCGGTTCCACGCAGGGGACCGCCGTTGCGGGCGTGCTGGGCGTGCTGATCACGCTCTCCAAAACGAACGTTAAAATCGGCGATTACGTTTCGATCCTCGCGGCAAAGAACGTCGGGATCAGCACGAACAGCGATTCCGCGCAGGTATTCGTCTCCTTCGGCGCGGCGGGCAGCTCCGCGGGCAGCGCGGGCGGCGCGACAATCGCGGTGAGCGTGTTCCAGCGCGAATCCACGATTGATATCGGGAACCATTTCCTCGCGCGCGCCACGGCGGGCGACATCTGCATTGCGGCCATGGCGCGCGACGTGACGGTGCTCGTCGCGTTCGCGGCGGCGGCGTCCGCCTCCGGTAACGCGCTCAGCGGCACCATCCCCGTGGTCGTGGCCGAAAACACCGCCAGCGTCACGGTCGGCGATTTTGCGAGTCTGCGCGCGGGCGGCTCCATCGCGGCCTTCGCGCATCTTGAGGACACGGTCGTCGATGCGGCGGGCGGCATCGTCCTTTCAAACGGCGGCGCGGGCGTGGGCGCGACGATCTCCACGGCGATCTTCAACAACAAAGTCTTTGCCGATGTGGGAAAGAACGCGACGCTTTATGCGGAGGGTTTGACCCCCGGCGTCCGGACGCCGAACCGGGCCGAGCGCAGGGGCGTGATCGTCAGCGCGACGGCCCGTGAGACCATGGTCCTGGCGTCTATCGCGGCGGCCGCGTCCGCGGGCAGCGTGGCGTTCTCCGGCGTAATCAACACGCTCGTGGCAAAGAACAACGTGCACGCCGTCATCGGCGAGGGCGCGAAGCTCTCCGCCGGATACGGACTCGACGGCATGGGTGAACCGACGGCCACCGTGGTCAGTCCGGAAAGCGACGTGATTGTCGAGGCGGACGACGACTCGCACATAATCAACTGCGCCGGCGCGCTGGCCCTGTCGGGCAGCAGCGCGGGCGTGGGCGCGACCATCGTATCGATTATATTCAGTAAGACGGTTTTAGCCGAGATCACCTCGGCCGCGAAGATCCTGGCCGCGCGGAATATCAACGTTACCGCCGACAGCCGCGATAACCTCTGGCTGCTGGCCATCGCGTTCGGCGCGGGCAACTCCGCCGGCGTGGCGGGCGCCGTGAACGTGCTGATATTCAACAGCAGCACGTCGGCAAAGCTCGGCGGTATAAACATCTTTGCCGGCAACGAGATCAACGTTCTGGCAACGAGCGACAGCCTGCTGGTCAACGTCGGCGCGGGCGTGGCGGTCGGCGGCACGGCCGGCGTCGTTGCGGT
>CAZKGE010000009.1:0-20388 GCA_964552065.1 uncultured Oscillospiraceae bacterium
AAAACTAGTTTGGCCGATAATATGTGAGCGCCGTGGCTTTCTATTCATTATCATACTATCCGGCTACTCTGTTCGAGTCAAGCGTGCTTAAGCGTATTGAAAAAACGCGAAATGTTTCCACGCTTTATTACGCTTCCTGCTACTAGCCAGCTATCGTGTTAAAAATGCTTCGAGCATGATGAAGGCATGAGGCATTCGGAGTTTCCCGCTTTGAAACCGCAATATCACCAAATACCACAGGATCCAGCATTAGCAATCGCATTAGCACGGTTTATTAAAATGGGGACTTCCACGAAGCATTTCATACTTTCAGACATGAAAAAGTCCCCGAAGTCGGGGACGTTTGGCGGAGAGAGTGGGATTCGAACCCACGTTACCTTTAAGGGGTAAACACGATTTCCAGTCGTGCGCCTTCGACCAGCTCAGCCATCTCTCCATTTGCTCAGCGCAAACAGTATCATACACGAATCCCGGGTTCAATGCAAGTTTTTTTCCATGCCGAACAGGAACGGCAGCAGCCGGTGCGCCTCCGAGACGAGCACGCCGGTGCGCGCGGCCTCGACCTCGCAGTAGCGGGCCGCACGGCGCGCATGGTCGCCCTTTCGGTACAGCGCGAACGGCACCGGATCGCTCGTGTGCGTCATCAGCTCGACGGGCGTGGGGTGGTCCGGCATCAAGAGCACGGCGTAGTCGTCCCCGCACGAATCGAGATACTCCATCACGGGCCGCACGATTTGATCGTCGATCTGCTCGATCGAATACACTTTTTCCTTCAGCTGCCCGTGGTGCCCGCATTCGTCCGGCGCCTCGACGTGGATGTAGACAAAGTCGCCGCCGCTCATGAGCGCCCGGATCGCGGTCTCGCCCTTGCCGGCAAAGTTCGTCGTGTACGTGCCCGTCGCGCCGGGGACACGAAGCACGGAGAGCCCCGCGCACACGCCGATGCCCTGGATTAAATCGACGGCGGACACCACCGCGCCGCGCACACCGAACCGCTCGGCAAATGAAGTGAGCTTCGGCTTGCGGCCCTCGCCCCAAAACCAGACCGCGTTGGCGGGGCTTTTGCCCCGCGCGACGCGCGCGACGTTGACCGGATGATCCTTCAGCGTGCGGCAGGAGAAGCGGAACAGTTCGGCGAGCAGCGATTCGTTCGCGCCGGCGGGCAGGTAATCGCGGATTCTTTGGCCGGAGATGTCGTGCGGCGGCATCAGGACAGCGCCGGTATCGGCGTTTTTGAGCACCAGGCAGTTGCGGTAGGAAAAGCCCGCGTACAAGCGCACGCGCTCGCTTGCGAACGCGTCGTTCATCGCGGTAACGAGCGGCCGCGCCTCCTCGGACGTAATCTCCCCCGCGCTGTAGTCCGCCATCACCGCGCCGTCGAGGTTCTCCGGGTCGGACAGCGTCACGAGGTTGCAGCGGTAGGTCACGTCCGTCTCGTCGAGCGGCACGCCGATGCTCACCGCCTCGAGCGGCGAGCGTCCGGTGTAATACCGCCGCGGGTCGTAGCCGAACACGGCGAGGTTGGCCGTGTCGGAGCCCGGCGTCATGCCGTCCGGAATCGTCTTGGCCAGCCCGAACAGCCCGTCCGACGCCAGCCGGTCCATCGCGGGGTGGTTCGCATATGCAAGCGGCGTTTTGCCGCCAAGCGCCGGAATCGGCCAATCCGCCATCCCGTCGCCCAGGAACACCACATATTTCATCCGTCCCGTTTCTCCCCGAAGTACTGATACAGCGTGCACGGCATGCCGCCGTTGCTCAGCTTCCGGCGCTTGTCGGCGCGCCGCCCGTAAAACTTCTCAAACTCGCCGCTCGCGGCAAGAACGTTCACCGACCAGTCGGCAAGAGGCGCGAACACCCGCCGCATATCGCGGTACAGCGATTCCGCCGAGCGCCTGTCCATCAGCCGCTCGCCGTACGGCGGATTGACGACCAGCACGCCGTTGCGCTTGTCCGTGACAAGTTCGGACAGCGGCCGCACCGCCCAGTTCACCATGACGCCCGCCTTCTTGGCGTGCTGCTTGGACACGTCGATGCTTCTCGCATCGATGTCGCTGCCGAGGATGTCGACCGGCGCGTTGGTCGCGGCGGAGCGCGCCTCATCGCGCGCGCTCTGCCAGGTTTCCTGCGGCACAAACGGCCATTCCTCCGCGGCGAACGTCCTGCCGAGGCCCGGCGCACGGTTTTGAGCGATCATCGCGGCCTCGATCGGCATCGTGCCGGAGCCGCACATCGGGTCGATCAGCGGCCGCTCCGCGCGGTAACGCGACAAAAGCACGATCGCCGCGCCGAGCGTTTCGGACAGCGGCGCGGACACGTTGTACGTGCGGTACCCGCGCCGCGAGAGCCCCGCGCCGCAGCAGTCCAAGGCAAGCGTCGCGGTGTCGCGCAATAAGCCCACCTCGACGATCACCTCGCGGCCCGTCTCGGGCAGCGCGGTCGTATGGTACGCGCGGGCAAGGTTGTCCACGATCGCCTTCTTGACGATGCTCTGGCAGTCCGACACCGAGAACAGTTTGCTCTTGGCCGATTTGCCGTTGACGTGGATGCGCGCGTCGCGGGCAAGGAAGTCCGTCCAGCGCACGGCCTTTGCGCCCTCGTACAGCGCGTCGAACGTTTCGGCCGGAAACGACGCGACCTCGAGCAGCAGCCGCTCGGCCGTGCGCAGCCAGAGCAATGCCCGGCACATATCCGAAAAATCGCCGGAAAAGAACACGCGCGCGTCCTCCGCCGCGACGTTTTGCATGCCGAGCGTTTTTAGCTGGAACGCGACCGTGGACTCGAGCCCGAGCTTGCACGTGGCGAAGAAACGCATCACGCTTCCTCCGGCGGCGCGGTCAGCTTATTGACCGCGTTGTGCAGCCGCAGCGGCGAAATCCGGTACTTTCTGCAGATCTCCTCCTCGGAAACCTCCGCGCCCGCGGCCCTGCAGCCGAGGTACTCGAGACCGGCGGCCAGCGAAATCTCCTGCATATGCGAGATGCGCGGCACGCGGTCGTTCCAGCGGTCGAGATAGGCCTTCAGAATCCCGACCGCCTCGGAGACGCAGTTCTCGTTTTTAAGGCCCGCGGTGTTCATGATGAGCTGCTCGATCACGGACTCGTAGGCGGCGGGCATGCGGTCCGGGTACTCGATCATGTTGATGCGGCTCGAAATCCAGTCGCCGTTTAAATAGGCCAGGTACGGCTCCTTGGCGTGCATGCGCTTGAGCATGCCGAACACCACGCGCTTGGCCTCGTCGGGCTGGTCCGTGCGCAAAAGAAAATCGCGCAGAATTCGCTCCGCCTCCCGGTCGCCGTACGAGAACACAAGCGCGAGCATCGCGTTCTTGGCGCGGTTCTCGGAAAGGCCCAGCGCCCACAGGATCAGGTTCTTAAAGTGCGCGTCCGTCTCCCACAGCCTCTTCTGCGCGTCGTGGCTCTCCGAAAGATAGCGGTTGATCTGATTGAGCCGACGGAACGCCTCCGCAAACGGAACCTGGTACGGGATGCACCAGCGCGAGGCAAGCCCCGCCTTTCGCGAGTCGTTGCGCTTGCAGACGCCGAAATAATACTTGGCGACCGTGTCGTCCGGGTCGATGCGCAGAAGCTTTTTGTAGCACTCCAAAGCGCCGTCCGCGTCGTCCTGCATAAAGCGGCAGTAGCCGAGCTTGTGCAGCACGTTTTCGTCGTACGGCATCGCGCGGAGAAGCTCCGTCAAAGTCTTTAGCGCGTCGCCGTAGAGCTTGAACTCGAGCTGCAGCACGGCGAGGTTATGCAGCACGTCCGGCGCGGACGCGTCCGGAAGCTGCTGGATCATCTTGAGCACGGCGAGCGCGCGCTCATGATCGCCGATGCTGTTGAGAAACAAAGCCGAATTGCACAGCGCCTGCGCGTTGTTGCCGTCGGACTCGAGCACGCGGTTGACGAGCGCGATCGCCTTCTTGCGCTCGCTGTTGCAGTAATAGGCCAGCGAGAGCTGGTTTTTCGCCTTCGTGGCCGCGGGGTAGCGCTTGACGTGGTCCTCGAGGATGCCGATCGCGCCCTGGATGTCCATCGAGTCCATCAGGTGCCGCGATTCGATCACGGCCGCGTCGGTGTCGTAGTCCTCGTCCGTGTACAGGCCGGTCGACTCCGCCATCGCGTCGTCGTCGTCGATAAAATCTAGGAACTCCTCGGCCTCGAGCGCGTAATAGCCGTCCGGCTCCTCGTCGAGGTAGCGCTCGAGGTTCTCGGCCGCGTACTCGAACTCGTGCATGCCGAAGTAGTTGCACGCAATGCCGAAGTACGTCTCCGGCACCGGCTCGCCCATCGACAGCTGCACCATGAGGATGCGGTTGCTCTCCTCGAAGCGCTGCATCTGGCTCAATATCTCCGCTGCCGCGAGGCAGGTTTCGGAATCGAGCGGATTGTCCAGGTACGCGCGCCGGTACTGGTACAGCGCGCTGACCAGGTCGTTTTTGCCCATCTCCTTGGCGCCGCGCTTTAAATAAAACGCGGCCTCCTGCCGGAACGGTATGATCTTCCCTTTTTCGCGTTTCTTCTCCATGCGTTACCTTTCCGAATCCTGGACCAGTTTCTCCAATTCCTCCGCGCTAAACCGGTAGACCGCGCTGCAGAAGTGGCACGTCACCTCCGCGCCGCCGTCGTCCTTGATCATGCTGTCGATCTCCTCCCGACCCGTCGCAAGAAGCGCCTGCTCGATGCGGGAGCGAGAGCAGTCGCAGCGGTAAACGGGCGTAAACGAGCCGGCAAACCGCACGTCCAGCGTGCCGAGCGCGGCCTTGACGGCCTCCTCGAGCGGCTCCCCGCCGGCCAGGCGCTTGGAAAGCTGCCCGACCTGCTCCGCGCGCGACTGCATCGTTTCGATCACGCCGTCCGGACAGTCCGGAAGCGGCTGCGCGAGAAGCCCTCCCGCCGACAGCACGCGGCCGCTTGCCGCGTCGAGCCGCACGCCGAGGTACAGAAGCGACGGCTGCTGGCACGAGGCCGCGTAGTAATTGGCAAAGTCCTCCGCGATCTCGCCGGAGACGAGGTTGCACGTGCCCACGTACGGCTCGCGCAGGGACATGTCGCGCACGACCGTCAGCTTGCCCGTCCTTCCGACGAGGCCGGATGCGTCCAGCTTGCCCCGCTTTGTGGGCGGCAGCTCGACCTGCCCGTTTGCGATATAGCCCTTGACCGCGCAATCCGCGCCGCCGGTGCAGACCATGCTGCCGCCGGGGCCGTCCCCCTTGATGATCGTGGACACGCGCTCCGACGCGTGCTTGAGCTCCGACGCCATCATGGCGGTCATGAGCAGCTGCCGCCCGAGCGCCGCGGTCGCGACGCGCGAGAGCGCATGGATTTTCTGCGCCTCTGCGACGAGCCCGGCGCCCGAGATCGCTATTACGCGCACGCTGCCTTCGGCGGCAAGCGCGCTTAGCAGGCTGTCCCTCCGATCCTCCATCGGCTTTCTATCTTCCATCGGTCGGTTCCGTTCTCCTTGCGACAAATTGGATACGCTCCGCGTTTTGCCGCGGCGCGCGCTCGAAAAACGCCTCGTACGCGGCCAGGAGCGTAAAGCCGCACCTCTTCAGCGCGGACGCGATCTCGCGCCGCGTATGCGCGCGCTGCACGTGCGTCTCGGTAAAGCGCGCATAGGCGCTCCCCTCGCGCACAAAGAAGCTCAGCCGCATTTCGAGCAGCCGCGCCTCCGGGTCGAACGCGTTCCTCCAGAGGTACGCATAAGTCCCGTCGTCCTCGCCGAACGTGTTGCAGCCAAGCACGTTCTTAAGCTTATGCGCGGACGAAACGTCGAACAGCAGCAGGCCGCCGGGCTTTAGCGCGCGCGCCGCGGCCGAAAAGAATGCGGCAAGGTCGGCTGTCGACAGCAGATAGTTTACGCCGTCGCAGGCCGCGAGCACGGCGTCGGCCGGCCGGTGCGCCGAAAGGGACCGCATGTCCTGCTCGACGAACGGGACGGCGATGCCTTTTTCCCTGGCCTTCTCCTGCGCCACGCGCAGCATGTCCGCCGAGACGTCCGACGCAATCACGCGGTACCCAAGCCTGGCAAGCCGCAGCGTGATCTCGCCCGTGCCGCACGCGCACTCGAGCACGGACGCGCCCTCGGGAGCGCCGAAACCGCGCAGCAGTCGGTCGAGATAGTTTGCCCAGCCGTCGTAATCGACGCCGCGCATGAGCGCGTCATAGACGAGGCTGAACCGTTCGTACAAAGCCGCTTTTTCCTGCCCTTCCGCTTTAATCGCTCTATTGTACAACAGTTTCCAGTTTGGCGCAAATCTTTCGTTTGCCGGGCCGCGCCAAATTGACAAACGCATGGGCACCATGTACAATAAATCAGATAATCGCATATAAATTCGGCAAACAGGGAGTGAGAAAAGTGAAGCAGTATCGTATCGCGGTGGTCGGCGCGACCGGCATGGTCGGCCGCAAATTCCTGCAGGTGCTCGAGGAGCGCAAGCTTCCCGTCAGCGAGTATGTGTTGTTCGCTTCGGCGCGCAGCGCGGGACAAACGCTGACTTTCATGGGCCGGGAATACACGGTGAACGAGCTGACTGCCACTGCCTTTGCCGATTTAAACATTGACATCGCTTTGTTCTCCGCGGGCGGCGACACGAGCCGAACGTTTGCGCCCATCGTCGCCGCAAGCGGCGCGGTCGTGATCGACAACTCCAGCTCCTGGCGCATGGACCCCGACGTGCCGCTCGTGGTGCCCGAGGTCAACCCGGAGGCCGTCGCGCTCTACAAGAACAAGGGCATCATCGCCAACCCGAACTGCTCGACGATTCAGGCGGTCGTGGCGCTTAAGCCCCTCGCCGACGCGTACGGCCTGAAGCGCGTGGTCTACTCCACCTACCAGGCCGTGTCCGGCGCGGGCCAGAAGGGTTACCAGGACCTCGTCGACGGCCTTATGGGCAAGCCGCCGCAGAAGTTCCCGCACGATATCGCGGGCAACTGCCTGCCGCACATCGATTCGTTCCTCGACAACGGCTACACCAAAGAGGAGATGAAGATGGTCAACGAAACGCGGAAGATCCTCTCGCTGCCGGACCTGCCCGTCACCGCGACGACCGTGCGCGTGCCGGTCTTCCACGGCCACAGCGAGAGCATCAACGCGGAGCTTCTTCGCCCGTTCGACATCGCCGAGCTGCGCGCGCTGCTCGAAAAAGCGCCCGGCCTCGTCGTCGTGGACGACGTATTCAACAACAAATACCCGCTCGCGCGCGACGCCGAGGACACCGACCCCGTCTACGTCGGCCGCATCCGCCGCGACTTCTCCGTCGAAAACGGCGTCAACCTCTGGTGCGTCGCGGACAATATCAGAAAGGGCGCGGCAACGAACGCCGTGCAGATCGCCGAAGAACTGATCCGACAGTGGGAGGCTTGAAGAAGATGCCTGTGTTCCGGGGCTGCGGCGTTTCCATTATCACGCCGTTCCATCGAGGCGCGGTGGACTTTACCGCGTTCACGCGGCTGATCGAGCTGCAGATCGCCAGCAGCACGGACGCCATCATCGTGTGCGACTCCGCGGGCGAGCCGGAGACCATGAGCATCGACGAGAAGCTCTCGATCATCCAGTTCGTCGTGGAGCGCGTCAACGGCCGCGTCCCCGTGATCGCCGGCACCGGCGGCAACAACACGCAGTCCGTCATCGAGGACAGCAAGGCCGCCGAGGCCATCGGCGTCGACGCGCTGCTCGTCGTGTCCCCGTACTACAACAAGACCTCGCAGTACGGCGTGGTCGCGCATTTCTACGCCGTCGCGGACAGCGTGGGGCTGCCGATCCTCGTCTACAACGTGCCGGACCGCACGGGCTTAAACGTCGCGCCCGAAACCATGAACGAGCTGATGAAGCACGAGAACATCGTCGGCATCAAGGAGTCGAGCGGCAACATCGCGCAGATCGTCAACCTCGCCGCGCTCTGCCCCGACTGCGACATCTACGCGGGCGACGACGACCACGTCGTGCCCGTGCTGAGCATCGGCGGCAAAGGCGTGATCTCGACGATCGCGAACATCATGCCCGAGACCATGCACGCCATGTGCGAGGCGTTCTTTTCCGGCAAGCTCGACCTGGCCCGCGAGTTCCAGATGCAGATGATCCCGCTGTGCCGCGCGGCGTTCTGCGAAGCAAACCCCATCCCGATCAAGACCATGATGGGCCTGATGAAGCTCTGCGACGCGGACGTAAGGCTGCCGCTCGTGCCGCTCGCCGGCTCGAACATGCAGCTCGTGCGCGACACGCTCAAGGCGTATCAATTGATCTAGGCAGAGACAACCGCCCGATACGGAACGCCGGATCGGCATACTGTTTTTTTACGGCACACAGAGACCATATATAAGAAAACAGCGGCGCTGTTTCAGAAATTTCGCGGCGCGGCAGGGCATAAAGCCGGTCTGCAAGCCGGCATTTTGAATGAACCGGCGTTTGCCTAATCCTCCGGCGTCCAGACGTCGGTCCCTCCCGGCACGGCATTGTCCGTGCCGTTTTTGATGGCGGCGTTGACCGCCTCGGCTACGTACGGCACGGAGGCGATCGCCTGCGGCAGTGTGTTGGCGTTGTGCCCGAACTCGATCAGCATGCAGCGGCCCGGGATGTGCTGGTTGTAGCGGCCGGTCTTTATGCGCACCTCGCGCGCGAGCTTAGTGTTGATCGACTGCAGGTACGAGGTCACGGCCTGCGCGAACGCGAAATTCCCCTCAAAGTCCGGCATCTCGTCGAAGCCCGTGCCGGTCGCGCCCTTGCCCGTGCCCACGACGAACATCACGCGCGCGCACTCCTCGCCGCCGAGCTTGACAAAGTCCTCCGTCCCCGAGGCGCTCTTGCCGTAGGCGTCGCGGTGCGCGTCGATGAAATAGCGGAGGGTCGGGTACCGGTCGAGATACGCGAGCATGGTCTTTTCGGAGCGCGAGTACGCCGTCGCAAGCCGCGGCGGCTCGTGATTCGTCGTGTCGCGCACGACGGAATAGCCGTATACGTCTTCGAGTGTCTTAGCCAGCGCCTCGCCCACCGCGACCACGCTCTTATCCTGCTCCTCCGTGCGGCAGTTGCCGCTCGGCTCGTAGGTATAGCCGTCGCACTGGCGGTAGGCCTCTGTCGCGTGCGTGTGGTAGATCAGTATCTCCGGCCCCTCGGCGGGCGTGGGCGCCGCGGTCGGCGCGGGCGTTTTTACGGCCGGCGCGGCGGTCCTGACCGGAACCGCGGACGGCGTCCTCGTCGGCGCGGGCGTGGGCGTGCTCGTTGCGCGCAGCAAAAACGCCTCTGCAAGGCCGCTCTTAATCTCGCCCGGCTCGAGCAAAAACAGCACCGCCGCCGCCAGGAAAATCGCCGCGGAAGACAGCATGACAAGCAGCAGCAGCGCCGCGCGCTGCCGGTTCGTCTGCGGCTGGCCCTGTTTTTTCCGTACGGCCGGATAGAGCGTCCTTCTTCGATTGAAACGCCGTGGAAAGTCCATTTGTACATGCCCTCGAATAAGGGTATGCGGACATTAAGAAAGCAATGTCATGATTTCGGACAGGTATCCGCGGTGCAGCATGCGGTTCATGCCCTTTCCGAGCATATCGGCCGCGTCGTCGATCATCTGGTCGATGTCCTTGGGCGTCACGATCATCGTGCCGAACTGCTCGCGCATCGTGCCGTCCACGAGCGAAAACAGCGTGTCGGCGGAGCGGTCCCCCTCGGTCTTACTGTTGATCGCCGCGAGCGTCTCCATTACGATCGTCGACGCGTACACGACCGTCGGCACGCCGACGGCGATCACCGGCACGCCGAGCGTCTCCTCATTGAGCCCCTGCTGGCGGTTGTTGACGCCCGCGCCGGGCAGTATGCCGCTGTTATTGAGCTGCACGACGGTGCTGATGCGCGAGGCCTTGCGCGAGGCCAGCGCGTCGATGCAGATGATGCAGTCCGGCTTGATCTGCTCGACCAGCCCCTGCACGACGTCGATCGTCTCAAGTCCCGTAATGCCGAGCACGCCCGGCGCGATCGCCGCCACCGAGCGCATGCCCGTCGGGGCCAGGTCGTTGGCCTGCTCGCGGATGTGCCTCGTCACGCAGAGCTTCTCCACCGTGCGGGGGCCGAGCGCGTCCGGCGTGACAAACCGGTTGCCGAGGCCAACCACGAGCACGGTGTCCGCCTTGTGGAGTTTGCCGATGAGCTCGTCGAGCGCGTCCGCGACGGCGTCCGCCACCCGTTCGAACACGTCCGGATCGCGGTCGGCGATTTTGTCCGCCTCGATCGAGATATAGTCGCCGACGGGCTTGTCGAGGCGGATGGAGGCCGGTTCCGTCTCAATCGCAATGTGCGTGATGTCGATCCCGCCCTTTTTTTCCTTCTTCTCCATCACGCCCTTTAGCGAGCCGTTCAGTTCGCGCGCCTCCGCGGCCAGGTCCGTGCGCATCCACATGCCGTTCACCCCGTAAAAATAAAAAAAGTCACGGCTTTTCGCCGTGACTAGTATCCGCAGGAAGCTACAGCATGATGCAGATCAAGCCGTTGCAGCCCTCGTTGACGATGCGCTCGAGCGTCTGCTGGAGCTTGCCGCGCACGTCGTCCGGCAGCGCGGTCACCTTGCTCTGCATGCCGTCGCGCACAAGGTCGTAGAGCGACTTGCCGAATATGTTCGTCTGCCAGATCTGGGCCGGGTCGTTCTGAAATTTGTCGAGCAGGTGGTCGACGAACGCCGCGGACTGCTGCTCCGTGCCGACGATCGGGCTGACCTCGCTGTCGATGTCCACGCGGATGACATGCAGCCCCGACGCCTTGGCGCGCAGCCGCACGCCGAACCGGTTGCCCTGCTGCATGATCTCCGGCTCGAGCAGCTCCATCTCGTCGATGGCGGGCGGCACGAGGCCGTAACCGGTCTGCTTGGCTTCCACGAGCGCGCCCGCGATGCGGTCGTACTCCGTCTTGCTGCCTAAAAAGTCCTTCAACGCCGAGAACAGCTCGAAATCGTCCGAGATGTTCGTGTTGCAGACCTCGCTGAGCACCTGGTAGAACAACCCCTCCTCGGGCTGTATCGAGAGCGTGACCGTACCGGTGCCAAGCTCGATCGACTCCATGCGCGCGCCCTGGAACTGCTCGATGTTGGCCATCTCCGAGAGCAGGTAGTTATAGTCGCGCACGCTCACGAGATTCGGAAGCGCGGAGTAAACCGGAAGCAGCAGCCGCTGCATGAGCGGGTGTTCGCAGGGCAGTGCGCGAAGAAACGCAGGCACGCGCACCTCGATCTGGCGCAGCGGGAACGCGAGCAGGATGTTTTCGATCAAGGCGCCCGCCTCGTCCTGCGACATCTGCATCACGTTCATCGACACGGCCGTCGCGCGGTACCGGTCGGCCAGCTCGTCGCGCAGCCTGCGCGCGCTGTCGCCGTACGGGTCGGTGCTGTTGACCACGATCACAAACGGCTTCCCGGTCGCCATCACCTCGCGAATCACCTGGTCCTCGGCCTCGACGTAGCTCTCGCGCGGGATGTCCGTGATGCTGCCGTCGGTCGTCATGATGACGCCGATCGTCGAGTGCTCCGTAATCACCTTGCGCGTGCCGATCGCCGCGGCCTCCTCGAACGGGATGTCGTGGTCGAACCATGGCGTGCGCACCATGCGCGGCGCGTCGCCCTCGAGCTGGCCGATCGCGCCCGGGATGAGATACCCCACGCAGTCGACCAAGCGCACGTTGCAGGTCTCGTTGTCGGCAAGCTCGAGGCGGATGGCGTCGTTCGGCACGAACTTGGGCTGCGTGGTCATGATCGTGCGCCCGGCGCCGCTCTGCGGGAGCTCATCTACCACGCGCGTGCGCACGTGCTCGTTCTCGATGTTCGGCAGCACGAGAAGGTCCACAAAGCGCTTGATGAACGTCGATTTCCCGGTGCGGACCGGCCCGACCACGCCGATATAGATGTCCCCCTGCGTGCGCATCGCAATATCGTGATAGAGTTTTGCCTTTTCCATACAAGCGCCTCCTCAAATACAGGTTCAATCCCTAAATGTATATGAGGAGGCCGTGCGAACATGTATCATTTTGTGAGCGTAAAAAACCCTATGGGACGATCTTTCCCTCCTCGCCGTGCAGGACGCGTTTGATGTTGTCCTTGTGCCGCAGGAACACGATGACGATAAGCGCCGCGGCAAGGCACACGAGCGGGATGTCCGAAAGGCGCAGGACCAGCACGCTCACAAGAAAGGCGAGCATGCCCGAGAGCGACATGACCGACATGCGCTTTGTGGCGAGGAACACGACGATCCAGACGGCGGTCGTGATGGCCGCGCCAAGCGGGAACGTCAGCCACGCGATCGCAAACGACGACGCGACGCCCTTGCCGCCGCGGAACTGCGCCAGCGCCGGCCAGCAATGCCCGACGACGACGAACAGCCCGCCGATGTAGCCGCCCACGGCGCCCATGAGCAGGTAGCCCGCCAAAACGCCGAGCGCGGCCTTGACAAAATCGCCTATGAACGTGACCGCGCCGGGCTTGAAGCCGAACGAGCGGATCATGTTCGTGGTGCCGGCGTTGCCGCTGCCGTGGTTGCGCACGTCGTCGTGAAACTTATATTTGCTGATGATGATCGCCGTCTGCAGATTGCCGAGCAGATAGCCCGCCACCGCCGCGATCAGCGCCCCCCATACCGAAAACTCCTGGAACAACAGAATCATATCACGCCTCCTCCCTCTTCCTGCTTCTGAACCATATGCGGATGGGCGTCCGGTTCAGATCAAAGGATTTCCGCAGGTAGTTCTCCAAATATCTTTGATACGAAAAATGCACGAGCTCCGGGTCGTTGACGAACACGATGAACGTCGGCGGCCGCGTCGAGGCCTGCGTGGCGTAGTAGATCTTGAGCTGCCTGCCCTTGTCGGAGGGCGGGTCCTGCATCGTGACCGCCTCGCCGAGCACGTCGTTTAGGGTGCCGGTCGAAACGCGGCGGCCCGCCTCGTCGTATACCTCGGCCGCGCAGTCCAGCACCTTGTTCACGCGCTGGCCGGTCTTAGCCGATAAAAACAGCATCGGCACGTAGCTCATGAACGCCAGGTCCGCGCCCATGCGCTCCCGAAACGCGTTGACCGTGTAGGTGTCCTTCTCGATTAAATCCCATTTGTTGACGAGCAGCACGGACGCCTTGCCCTGCTCGTGCGCGTAGCCCGCGATGCGCACGTCCTGCTCGGACAGGCCCTGCTCGGCGTCGCACACAATCAGCACCACGTCCGCGCGGCGCACCGCCGAAAGCGACCGGATCACGCTGTACCGCTCGATGCTCTCGTCCTCGATCGCGCGCTTTCTGCGGATACCCGCCGTGTCAACGAGCGTATAGTCGCGGCCGCCGCAGGAAAACGGCGTGTCGATCGAGTCGCGCGTCGTGCCGGGCACGTCGCTGACGATCGAGCGCTCCTCGCCGAGCAACGCGTTGACGAGGCTCGACTTGCCGACGTTCGGCTTGCCGACCACGGCGATGTTGATGCGCTCGGTCTCCTCGCCCTCGACGTCGCGCGGGAAGCCGCGCACGACCTCGTCGAGCAGGTCGCCCAATCCCAGGCCCTGCTCCGCGGAGATGCCGTACGGCTCGCCGAGGCCAAGCGCGTAGAACTCGTAGACCGCTTCCTCATATTTTTTGGCGTCGATCTTGTTGACCGCAAGCACGATCGGCTTGCCGCTCTTGCGCAGCATGGTCGCGACCTCGCCGTCCGTGTCCGTCAGCCCCTCGCGGCCGTCGACGAGGAAAATGATCACGTCCGCCGTCTCGACCGCAAGCTCCGCCTGCCGCCGCATCTGCGTAGCGATCTGGTCCTGATTGGCCGGCTCGATGCCGCCCGTGTCGATCACCGTGAACGAATAGTTCAGCCACTCCGCGTCGCCGTAGATGCGGTCCCTCGTCACGCCCGGCGTGTCCTCCACGATCGCGACGCGGCGGCCGACAAGCTTATTGAACAGCGTGGATTTGCCGACGTTCGGCTTCCCCACGATCGCCACCAGCGGTTTTACCATGCGTTTACTCCATCCATACCGTATTGACCAGCTCCGCGCCGTCCGCGACGGGAACGATCCGCACATTCAGCAATTGCCCGGCCTTACTCAGCGCCATATCGTCGAGGAACACGGCCTCGCGCTCGCGCAGCATGCAGCCCGGAATCAACAGTATATCCGTTTTCAGCCGCCCCCGCAACTGCGCGACGAGGTCCTGTCCCGTGACAAGCCCCGCCACGTTGACGCCGGGGCCGAAAAAGTCGTTTTGAATTGCGAACGTGTCGAAGAAAACGCCGTACGGCTCGAGACGCCCGAGCGCCTCGGTCAGAATCGGCGTGGCGGCCTCGCCGCCGGCGAACGAGAACCGCTTTTGCTCCGGCAGCGCCTCCCGATCGGCGAGCGCGCCCGTAAGCTCATCCTCGAAGCGGCGCAGCAGGCCCACGCCGTTCTCGATCTGCGGGAAGTCCTCGTACGCGGCAAACGGCGGCAGCGCGCGGCCGGCCAGCACGTACCACTCGTCCGCGAGGAACGTAAAGCGCGTGCCGTGTTCGGCAAGGCAGCTTTTCTGCACGCCCTCGATAAAATCGATCACGGTTCCCGCCTCCGCGCGCGTAAAGCCGCGGAGCTTTGGCATCCCGTCGCGGTATTTCGTCAACCCGACCGGCACGACGGCCACGGACTGCGCGGCGGGACGGAGTGAAACGAGGTCGGCGACCGAGCGCGCGAGCACTTCCCCGTCGTTGAACCCCGGGCAGAGCACGATCTGCGCGTGGAAGCGCAGCCCGGCCTCGGCAAGCGCGCTCAGCCGCTCCAATATGCGCGCGGCCGTGGGGTTGCCCATCATGCGCGCCCGCATCGCGCCGTCGGTCGCGTGCACGGAGACGTACAGCGGCCCGACGCGGCGCTTTAGGATACGGTCAAACTCCGCGTCCGACACGTTCGTGAGCGTGATGTAGTTGCCCATGATGAACGACATGCGCCAGTCGTCGTCCTTGAACGACAGGCTCGTGCGCAGCCCCTTGGGCATCTGGTCGACAAAGCAGAACACGCAGCGGTTTTTGCACGCGCGCACCTCGCTCATCAGGCTCGTCGGGAACATTAGCCCGAGCGGCTCGTACTCCTCCTTTTGCACGCGCACTGTGCGCTCCGCGCCGGAGGCGGAACGCACGGTCAGCGTCAGGGTTTTTTCGGCCGTGAGGTATTCGTAGTCGATGATGTCGAGCACGGGCTCGCCGTCGATGGCCGCGAGCGTTTCGCCCGCGCGCACGCCGGCCGCCCCGGCGGGCGAACCCGCGTCCACGGCCGTGACAAGCTGGCCTGAATGCGCCAAGTTTTCCATATATGCAGTATAACACGAACCGGGCTAAAGCAAAACACCCCGCGCCCTTGACGTTTTACGTCGTACGCTGGTACAATGAAATATAGACGCAAGTCCAATAACCACACGAAAGCGAGGGATTTTTTCTTGAAAACCGACCAGCTCGTTCAGACGCTCGTCGACAGCTACGGGAACTGGTGCCAGAACCCGGCAAAGGAGAACTGTCCCGGCGGGACCGGCCGCATGACCGACCGGCTGTATCCGTACACCGCAATGTTTTCCCCGGTCACCGTCAACCGCACGACGATGAAAAACCGTCTCGTCATGGCGCCCATGGGCAACATCGACATGTGCGAGGAGACCGGGCGGCCGAGCGACAAGATGCTGCAGTACTTCTTCGCGCGCGCAAAGGGCGGCGTGGGACTGATCACGACGGGCCTGATCCCGATCAGCCACGGCGTCGACAACTCCGTCACGGAGCTCGGCAAGCTGACGTACTTCCCGCGCATCGACCGCAGCCGCACGGTGTTCTCCGGCTGGCGCGACCTGGCGCAGGGCGTGCACGCGTTCGGCAGCAAAATATTCGTGCAGCTCACGCCGGGCCTCGGGCGCGTCGGCAATCCGCAATGCCTCGTGACGCAACTAAAATTTCCGGTGTCCGCATCGCTGAACCCGAACTTCTACATCTCCGAGATTCCCTGCATGCCGCTCTCGGCGGGCAAGCTTAAAAAAATCATCAAAAACGGCGGCCAGGCCGCCGCGGACGCCAAGGCCGCGGGCCTCGACGGCGTATATCTGCACGGCCACGAGGGCTATCTGCTCGACCAGCTCACCAACACCGCGTTCAACCGCAGGAAGTTCGGCAAATACGCCGACTGGCAGCGCTTCGGCATCGACCTTGTGCAGGAGCTTCGCCGCCGCGCGGGCGACTGCTTCCCGATCATGTACCGCATCGACCTCTCGCTCGCATTGAACGAAACCTACGGCGAGGACGGCATGAACGTCAAAGCGCTGCGCAAATTCAAGAACGGCCGCACGATCGCCGAGACGCTCGACTATATGGAAAACCTCGTCAAGGCGGGCGTGGACCTGTTCGACGTCGACCTCGGCTGCTACGACAACTGGTGGCTGCCGCATCCGCCCGCGGGCATGCCGGCGGGCTGCTTCCTCGACGTGGCCAGGACCGCCAAGGAGCACTTCGAAAAGAAGGGCGTCCGCAGCAACGCGGGGCAGATCGTGCCGATCGTCGGCGTCGGCAAGCTCGGCTACCCGGACCTTGCCGAGCAGGCGCTGCGTAACGGCATGTGCGATATGATCATGCTCGGCAGGCCGCTGCTGGCCGACCCCGACTGGCCGAACAAGGCGTACGCGGGCCGCGTCGCGGACATCCGCCCGTGCATCGGCTGCCAGGAGGGCTGCATCAACGAGTTCGTCGAGGGCGGGCATCCGCAGTGCGCCGTCAACCCGCGCACGGGCTTTGAGGACGTCATCCCCGAATCGCTCTCCCCCGCCGCCGCCGTCAAGAACGTCGCCGTGATCGGCGCGGGCCCGGCGGGCATCCTCTGCGCGATCACCGCGACAAAGCGCGGCCACAAGGTCACGCTGTTTGAGAAGGAACAGAATATCGGCGGCAAGGTGATCGCGGGCTCCGTGCCGCGCGTGAAGTTCGACTTCGACAACTATCTAAAATACCTCGGGCGCGAGCTTGCCAAAACCGAGGAGAGCTGCGACCTGACCGTGCAGCTCGGCGCGAAGGTCGAACCCGAGCAGCTAAAAGCGCTCGGCTTCGACACGATCGTGTTCGCGATCGGCACAAAGCCCTGCGCGGCGAAGCTCCCCGGCCTTGAGAAGATTCCGCACGTCGAGGCGACCGACCTTTTGCTCGACCCGAAGCCGCTCAAGGACGCGAAGAACATCGTCGTGGTCGGCGGCGGCGTGGTCGGCTGCGAGACGGCCTACTGCCTCGCCTACGAGCACGGCCGGAACGTGACGGTCGTCGAGATGCTGCCGCACTTTATGGAGGGCTCGTGCACCGCCAACCGCGGGCACTTGATCCATTACCTCAGGAAGGCGGGCGTGAAGCTTCTCAACTGCGCGAAGGTCACGGGCTTTGACGAAGGGCACGTGCTCGTCGAGCAGAACGCGCACAAAAACGTGCCGGACCCGTACAACACGTGGCAGCCGATCCTGCCCGAGAACATCGAGAACCCGCTCGCGGCCAAGTCCGGCTTTGTGCCGGTTAGTAAGGCGCTCGAAGCCGACCTCGTCGTGCTCGCGATGGGCGGAAAGCCGGACGACGCGCTGTTTTTGGAAGCGCAGAGACGGAACGCCGCGGCGGAGCTATACAACATCGGCGACAGCTTCGCGCCGGGCCGCGTGCTCGAGGCCGTGCGCGCCGCGTACCGCCTCGGCGGCGCGCTGTAAAGGAGGAAATCAGCTATGGCACACATGACGCTGACGCCCGAGCAGCAGGACGTGCTCGACGGCAAGCAGGGCGAAACGCTTAAAAAGGTCATGAGGACGCTCGTTCTGTACGGCGAGACGTTCGGCGCGGAGAGGATGGTGCCCATCACCGGCGAGTACGGTCACCTCGTGACGAGCTTCGGCCTGTCCGTGATGAAGCCCGTGTATAAGCTGATGGACCAGCTTATCGAGGCGGACGCCATCTCGAGCCAGGGTTTCTCCGTCGACCCGCGGCCGCTCGATAAAAACGTGCCGGCAAGCCCGCTGGCCAAGATCCTGTTCCAAATCATGTACGGCAAGCAGAGCGACTACGAAAAGCAGCTCGACAAGCTCGGCCTCATCGACCGCGACGCGTTCACCTGCGCGTGCTACCTCGACCAGGTCGGCAACCAGCCCGAGAAAGGCGATGTGCTGAGCTGGGCGGAGTCGAGCGCGGTCGTGTACGCCAACAGCGTGCTCGGCGCGCGCAGCAACCGGAACTCCGGCATCATCGAGCTGTTCGGCAGCATCGTGGGCTGCGTGCCGTACTTCGGCCTGCTCACCGACGAAGGCCGCAGGGCGACGTGGATCGTCGAGGTCAAAACGAAAGAAAAGCCGGAGGCGCAGGTGCTCGGTTCCGCGATCGGCATGAAGGTCATGGAGGATGTGCCGTACATCGTGGGCTTAAGCGACCACCTCGGCACGGAACTGACCGACGGCGTGCGCGACTATCTCAAGGACATGGGCGCGGCGACGGCCAGCAACGGTGCGGTCGGCCTCTACCACGTCGAGCATCTCACGCCCGAGGCCGTCGGGCAGGGCCGCGCGCTGCTCGCAGAAAACGCCAAAACGTACGTGATCGACGACGCGGAGCTTGCCCGCGTCAAGGACGGCTACCCGTGCATCTGGAAGGATAAAAACGCAGCGCCCAAGCTGTGCTTTGTCGGCTGCCCGCATCTGTCGCTTGCGCAGCTCGTCGACTGGACGGACCGGCTCGAGCGGGCGCTGACCGCCGCGGGCCGCAGGAAGGTCGCCGTCCCCACGGTGTTCACGGCGGCCGCCGCGGTGCAGGGCGAGTTTGCCCGCCTGCCGCAGGCCAAAACGCTCGCCGAAATGGGCGTCGTGCTCTCGTACATCTGTCCGCTGATGTACATGAACAATCCCCTCTGCGGCAAGCAGCCCGTCGTGACGAACTCCAATAAGCTGCGCACCTATACGAGCGCGCGCTATCACACGGACGCCGAGATCCTCAACATCCTCGCAAAGGGGGGCAACTGACATGAAGGAATTCAAGGGACGCCCCGTCGTTCCGGGCAAGGCGCGCGCCGTGGCGCTCGTGACGAAGCGGGGCTTCAACACGCTGGCAAGCTTCCAGAAGGCGCTGATGTTCGGGGACAAAAAGGCCACCTGCTCCGACCAGAACAACCCCGACCTGTTCGGCAAGCCGATATTCGGCACGGCGCTCTGCCTGCCGCAGACCATCGGCTCGACCACGGGCGGCATGGTGCTCTTCTGCGCCGCGTCGCTTGGGCGGCAGCCCGCGTGTCTGCTGTTTAGTAAACCAATCGACTCGCTCGCCGCCGCGGGCGCGATCCTCTCCGCCGTGTGGACGGACGTGTCCATGCCCGTCGTGGACGGCCTCGGCGACGAGTTCCTCGACGCCGTGCGGACCGGCTCCACCGTATCGGTCAAGGCCGACGGCACCGTGACGGTCGAGTAGAAAGTTCGGGCGGGAATGGAAAACGCGGCGGGGCGGCGGCTTAGGCAAACGGTGAGCGCGGGCGGGGTCAGAACGCGATGGGATACCACCCTGAGCGGACGCAGGTATGAGCCAGAACGCGGCGGGGCGGCGGCGTGAGCGAGAATGGACGGAGCCGGAGAGCGCGGCGGGGCGACGGCTTAGGCGAACGCTGAGCGCGCGCGGAGCCAGGGCGCGGCGGGACCGATATAACGCGGCGGGATACCGCCCTGAGCGGACGCAGATATGAGCCCAAACGCGGCGGGGCGCCGCCTTAGATGAAGGCGGCGCCCCGCGCGCTTATCCCCGCTTGTGAGTGGGTGTGGGTTGGGGACTACTCGGCGAAACCGAGCAGCAGCGTCGCCATCTGCGTCAGGCTCTCCTCGGTCACGCCGCCGCTCTGCGTCAGCGTGTAGAACAGGCCGGTCTTCGCGTCCGTCCAGACCGCCTGGCCGCTCGTCTTGTCGTTCATCAGGCCGATGCCGTACATTGCGCCGTCGGCGTTCTCCTCCTTGGTGACGTCCCAGGTGCCGGAGGGTACGGTCCCCTCGGTCTTTTTCGCGCCCTGAATGCCCAGCGAATACTTGGCCTCGCCCAGCGTGAACGTGATCTCCTGCGCGCCGTCCGGATGATCGACCAGCTGCTTGTCCACTACGTCGAGCCCCGAGAGCGCCTTGGCGGCAGCCTTGGCCGCGCTGTCGATGGCGGCCTTGGCCTCTGCGTTGCCGGAGGTGACCACGTTGCCGTTGGTCGGCATGTACGGCATGTTGCCGGTGGTGGCCACGTTGCCCGCGGTGGCGTAGTTGGTGCGGAACAGGTTGCCGAACGTCACGAACGAGCCCATGCCCGGCGCGCAGGCGCTCAGCAGCGACACGGCCAGAAAGAGAACGAGTATGAAAGCGATATTCCTTTTCATGAGAATCCCCCTTGTATTGGATTGTAAAAAGTTGTATT
>CAZKGE010000009.1:20488-23497 GCA_964552065.1 uncultured Oscillospiraceae bacterium
GCAGCGGCGGCGGATTTATCAAAGGCGGCGGCTGAGTGCGGCGATGACGGATTTGCGCGCGGCGCGGCCGCATCGGCCGCCGGCCGCGGCGGCCCGTTCGGCAACCCGCCGGGGTTCCGTACGCGGCCTTCGACGGCGGACTACTGCATGCTCGCGTTTGTGCTGTTGTTCGCGCTGTCCGGCGCGCTCTCGGGGCGCTTCGGCGAATCGCTGCTTGCGCCGTATAACCGCTACCAGGGGCTGGTCACGGTTCTCGTTTACGCCGGCGTCTACTTCGCCGTGTCGCGGCGCTTTCGATTTACATACGCCAGTTTTCTTGCGCTCACGGTTGGCTTTGCCGCGGTGTGCGTGGTCGCGATGCTGAACGATTTCTTGCTCGATCCGCTGCAGATCCGCGCGGAGCTGAGCCGACTGGACCGCGTGCGCTACATTTCCACGGTCGGCAACCTCGACTTCTACGGCAGCGTGCTGGCCGTGCTGTTCTCCGCCGTGCTCGCGTTCTTTTGCCACGCCGAAACGTCCGCGTGGTCGGTTCCGGCAGGTGTTGCGCTGCTATTTGGCGCATACGGCATGCTGCTATCGGGCAGCGAGAGCTTCGTGCTCGCATTTATCGCGACGCTGCTGCTGTTCCCGCTGTTTCTTCTCGGTCAGCCGCGGCCGCTGCGCCGCTTTCTTGCCGCTGTGGCCGCGCTGCTTATCGCGATGCGGTTGGCATACTTTCTGCACGCGCGCCTTGGGGGCGAGCTATACGTTTCCTATTTTATGCGTGTTCTGCTGAATCCCGCCGTGTCGGCGGCGATTGCGCTCATCTGCCTGTGCGCGCTTGTACTTGCCGGAAGGCTAAAAAATACGAGGGCCGCGCGCAGGCGGTACGCGCTGGCGCTGGCCGCGCTGCTCCTTGCGGGCGCGGCGTTTTTTGCGCTGGCCAACACGTTGCTTATCGATCGCTCGTTCGGGGCGCTGGACCGCTTTGTCAAATGGAACGCGAACTGGGGCACCGAGCGCGGCAAGATCTGGGCGTACTGCCTCGACGCGTACCGCTCGCTTCCCCCGCTTAATAAGCTGTTCGGCGGCGGCCCCGGCTATCTGTACCACTACGACCTGCCGCATCCGCTGTTCCCGGACGCGGTGCTCGACACCGCGCACAACGAATATCTGCAATACCTGCTGACGATCGGTGCGGCCGGGCTGACCGCCTATCTTGCGCTGTTGCTCTCGGCCGCCCTGCCCGCGCTGCGGC
Organism: uncultured Oscillospiraceae bacterium; assembly: GCA_964552065.1. Taxonomy (GTDB): domain Bacteria; phylum Bacillota; class Clostridia; order Christensenellales; family CAG-138; genus CAZKGE01. The sequence goes on from CAZKGE010000009.1 coordinate 21,729, forward strand.
GTGCCGCGCGCGAGCCGCTCGCGCTCGGCTGCCTCGTCGGCGCCGCCGCCTACGCCGCGCAGGCCGCCGTCAACATCGCGCAGCCGTTCTCGACGCCGTTTCTGTTCGTGTTCCTCGGCATCCTCTCCGCGCTGCGGCGGGCGGAAAATCAGACAACGCCGTTAACAAAAGCGTAAGAAAAAAGTGCTCGCCGTGAAAACGACGGGCGCTTTAAGCTGTTAAAAAGATAGGCAACGGGGCTGCGCCTGCGGCGGCGGATTCTGCGGGGCTCTGCCCCGCACCCCGCCAAAGGGACCAGTCCCTTTGGAAACCCGCAGGAATAGGATCTGCAAACGGATGTCTTTCCTGTCTTTTGCTTCTTTCCTTCAAGAAAAGAAGCGGGCGCGCGCGGGCGGGCCCCCGCAAGAAACCATCTTTCCCCCGCGCTACGCTCCGACGTACTCCACCGCCTCGCGCAGCACCTGCATGTCGCGCGCGTAGGTCAGCCGCCGCATCGCGCTGGAGATCGGCAGCCAGGCATAGGTCGCGATCTCCTCCTTCTGAATCGTCACGCGCGTGTCCGGCGCGCTCGCGAGAAAGTACACGACCTCCTTGGGGATGCGGTGCCTGGTCAGATAGTGCGAGGTCGCGCGGAAGCCGTCGCGGATGTTCACGGCAAGCCCGGTCTCCTCGAGCACCTCGCGCCGGGCCGTGGCGAGCTCATCCTCGCCCGATTCCATATGCCCCTTCGGGAACGACCAATGCCGTCCCTTCGCGCTCTGTACGAGCAGCACCTCGCGCCGCTGCGGCCGCTCGCGCAGGATGATGCAGCCGCAGGATTTTTCCAGTTTTTCAGGTCTCATGATCGTTCGTACTCCGGTGATTTTGTTTCGCAAAAGTATACCATAAGGGAAAGCGGCGTGGCAACCGCCACGCCGCATCGAATGTCAAAAAAGTGGCTTACGCCACTTTTTTGAAGTTTTCAGGAACGGCCTGTGCCTGCGGCACGGTCGTCCGTTCCTGAAAAGAAAGCCTTGCGCCGTAAGGCTTTCCGCCGCCACCGCACATGTCGCCGACGGCGGTTGAACGCCTCCGGGGGCTGTGGCCCCCGAACCCCCAAGGTTTTTTTGACAGCCTGCGCGGCGTGGCAACCGCCACGCCGCATCGGATTCCCGTATCGTTTCTTAATACATGCCGCCCATGTCCGGAGCCGCGGGCGCGGGCGCCGGCGGGGTCGGGATGTCGGCCACGAGGCTCTCGGTGGTCAGTATCATCGCCGCGATGGAGGCCGCGTTCTGCAGCGCGGAGCGCGCGACCTTGGTCGGGTCGATGATGCCGCGCTCGGCCATCATGCAGTAGTCGCCAATGGCGGCGTCGTAGCCGTAGCCCTGCTTGTTCTCACGCTTGATGTTCTCGGCCACGACCGAGCCCTCGACACCCGCGTTCGTCGCGATCTGGCGGACGGGCTCCTCGAGCGCGCGCAGGATGATCTGCACGCCGGTCTTCTTGTCGCCGGAGGTGCTCTCCTCGAGCTTTTTGACGTTCGCGATCACGTTGAGCAGCGCCACGCCGCCGCCGGGCACGATGCCCTCCTCGACGGCCGCGCGCGTTGCGGACAGCGCGTCCTCGATGCGCAGCTTGAACTCCTTCATCTCGACCTCGGTGGCCGCGCCGACCGCGATCACCGCGACGCCGCCGGCGAGCTTGGCGAGCCGCTCCTGCAGCTTCTCCTTGTCGTAATCGGAGGTGGTGTCCTCGATCTGCGCCTTGATCGACGCGATGCGGGCCTG
>CAZKGE010000010.1:0-12427 GCA_964552065.1 uncultured Oscillospiraceae bacterium
CCCGACGTACATGGCCAGCGCGACCTTCACGCCGTCGTCCGCGGCCACGTCCTCCGCGGTCTTGCCGAGGTCTTCCGCGTAGTCGGCGTAGTTATTCACCACGTAGTTGACGATGTCCTGCACGTCGCCCACCCAGGCCGTCTTCTCGGCGGCCCAGTAGGCCGTCTGCTGCGCCTCGGTCCAGGCATCCTTGTCGGACCAGACGTTTTCGGCGCCCGCGGCCTTGATGGCCACGGCCATATCCAGATACTTGGTGTATACATCGTCGGAGGTCTGCGTCTGGTAGTTCTTCAGGCCGATGATGTTGTAGGAGCCCAGCGTCGTCGAGCCGACGTAGGACGGATCGGCAAAGACGTAGAACGTGAATATGATGTCGTCCGCGTCGGCGCTCTGGCCGTCGGAAAACTTGACCTTGTCGCTCAGCTTGATCGTATACGTCGTGATGTCGGCGGCCTCGTCATAGTTGACGGCAACGTCGCACGGGCCCGTATACGTGTAGTCGGTGCCGTTATACTTGACGGTCTCGCCCTCGATGGCGTTGTAGATGATGCCGCCCACGCGGTCGGTGGTCAGCATCGGAATCTGCGTCATCTGCATGACATGGGCGTCATACACGGAGTTGGCAAAGAACGGCGAGAATTTCTCGGAGAACTCGCCCTCCGCCACGACGAGCGGCACCGGTTCCGGTGTCGCGGCCGGGGCGGCGGTTTCCACAGGCGTTTCTCTCGTCGTCGCCGCCGGCTGGCAGCCGGCAAGCATACCAACGCACATCAGCAACGCCAATAGGATCTGGAGCATTGTTCTAAACCCTGTATTTGTCATCTTTCCTCCTCATATGTTTGTAGTTTTGAGCGGCTCGTTTCCGCAAACTTTATCATGCAACCCGCATATGCTTCCCTGTATCATAGCGCACGCACTCTACGCGTTGAATTCTGCGCTTTTGAGCAGTTTCCCGTGCAGCCGCAGCAAGCAAAACGCGCAGACGGTAAAGAGGACGGCCGCCGCGAGCGCGGGCAGCTCGGGAAGGATTTTGTTGTAGCTGCCCAACACGAGAAACAGGCAAAGCCCCAGCGCCAGCGCCAGGGCGCAGGCAAGCGCGGCCGCGAGCGTCCCCTTCTGCCGCAGAAGATACCGGTCGTACGCCGCGCGTTCGAGCGGCCTTTTTAAAGCGATCAGCACGGCCCCGCGCCCCAGCGAGAGCCCGACCGGCAGCAGCAGCAGCGCGTACGGCAGCGCGACATAGACGGCGGGCGGCGCGCCGCGGCCGCCGAGCGCGGTCGAACCCAAAAGGCCTATGCCGGCATACAGCACGGCCAGGGCAAGAAGCAGCAGCGCATATTTGAGTTTATAAGCGCGAAGTTTTTCTTTGGGGAGCATAAAGCGGCAGTATTTGCCCGTGTACCGCGGCGCGCGTCTCCCGTCCGGGCAGGCGGCGCCCGAAAGCTCGTAATCGCCGGCATATTCCTTCGTGCGCTTCCGCATACCCTGCCCCCGTCGCAATGTTTTCAAAATCATATTCATTATAGCAAAAAGTAAAAGAGAGCGTCAGAAAATAAAATCTGGAAACCGGGTGCAGTGTAGGACGGAAGCAAACGCGCAAATGCATACGTAAAAATACGCGCGCATGCGCAGCTTGGTTTTTTCCCAGTTTTCTTTTTCCTTCTTTTTCTTTTGCAAAAGAAAAAGAAGACAAAAAGAAAATTCAGAGCCGTACCCCTGCTTTTCGGCCGCGTCAAAACAAAACCGTGTTATACTTATTTTTAGGAAACGAACGGCAAGCAAAGTTGGGAGGCGTCGTATGGGTTACACCGATATCAATTCCGCAACTTGGGACCGCTGGGTCGAGGAGGGGAACCCCTGGGGAATTCCCATCTCGCAGGAGGCGTTCACGCGCGCAAAGCGCGGCGACTGGGACGTTTTGCTCACGCCGTGCGTGCCCGTGCCGCGCGAATGGTTCGTGCCGTTCACCGGCGCAAAGATACTGGGCCTTGCCAGCGGCGGCGGCCAGCAGATGCCGATATTTACCGCGCTCGGCGCGCTCTGCACGGTATTCGACAACTCGGAGCGCCAGCTTGCGTCGGAGCGCATGGTCGCCGAGCGCGAGGGCTACGGCATCGCGATCGTCCGCGGCGACATGACAAAGCCTCTGCCGTTCCCGGACGAGAGCTTCGACCTGATCTTCCACCCCGTGTCGAACTGCTACATCGAGGACGTGCTGTCCGTGTGGCGCGAGTGCTTCCGCGTGCTCAGGCACGGCGGTGTGCTGCTTGCCGGCATGGACAACGGCCTAAACTACCTTTTCGAGGAGGACTGGGAGCCGCTCGTGCTGAAGAACCGGCTGCCGTTCAACCCGCTGAAAAACCCCGAATACATGCGGCAGCTTGAACAGGGCGACGCGGGCGTGCAGTTCTCGCATTCGCTCACCGAGCAGCTCGGCGGCCAGCTCGAGGCGGGACTTGTGCTGACGCACCTGTACGAGGACCGCTGCGCGGCAGGCGACGGCGCGCTGCGCGACTATGTGCCGCAGTTCCTCGCCACGCGCGCGGCAAAGCCGTGACGATACGGGCCCGCATCCGGCGCGGCTTGCCGCGAGGCATGTACACCGAACACTCACACCCCGCGGGCCGCAGCACCGCCGTTCACGCCGCGCCCGCAGGATGGCGGTACATTTTTGGAGGCGGCGCATGCGCGTCCGGACGCTGACCGTCGCCGCGGAGCAGGCGGGCCGCAGCGTGGAGAGCCTGCTTCGCCGCGAACTGATGCTCTCGTCCTCCCTGATCTCGCGGCTCAAACGCCGGCCGCGCGGCATACTCGTCAACGGCGAACGCGCCTATACGACGCGGCGCGTGACCGCGGGCGACGTGCTCACGGCCGAGGTCGGCGACGATCCGACCGCAAAGCGCGCCGAGCCAATCGCTCTTAATCTCCATATCCTGTACGAGGACGAAGACATCCTCGTCCTCGACAAGCCCGCGGGCATCGCGGTGCACGCGTCCACGCGCGATCCCTCCGAATGCACGCTCGAAAACGCGCTTGCCGCATACCTGCCGGCGGGCGAAATCCCGCACCCGGTCAGCCGGCTGGACCGCGGCACGACCGGCGTGATGACGTTCGCCAAGAACGGCTACATGCATGAACTGCTGCGGCGCATCCTGCACACGGACGCGTTCTCCCGCACGTACCTCGGCGTGGCGGCCGGCCGCGTCGACCCGCCCAACGGCGAGATCGCGCTGCCGATCGGCCTTCAACCGGGCTCGGCCTACCGGCGCACGATTGACCCGAACGGCGCTATGTCGCGGACGGCGTACGAAACGCTGGAAAATGGCGCGCGCTTTACGCTGCTGAAACTGATCCCCTACACGGGCCGCACGCACCAGCTGCGCGTGCACATGGCCGCTATCGGCTTCCCGCTGGCCGGGGACTGGCTCTACGGCGTCGAGGACCGCGATCTCATCGCGCGGCCCGCGCTGCATTCGCACGCGCTGCGCCTTCTTCACCCGCTCACCGGCGAAACGCTCGATCTGATCAGCCCGCTGCCGGACGACATGGCGCGGCTGCTGCGGCTCTGATTTGCCGCTTCCGCACCCTCCCTACGACCCCAAATAATTCGCCTCAAACTCCGGTATCGGCACGGGCTTGTCGATTAAATACCCCTGCGCGCAGCGGCAGCCGAGCTCGCGCACGGCGGCGAGCTGCTCCTCTGTCTCCACGCCCTCGGCGACGCTGATGATGTTGAACTGGTCGCAGAGCTGCGTCATGCTGCGGATGATCGCGCGCGACATGGTGTTAAACAGCACGCGGTCGACGATGCTCTTGTCGATCTTGACCTCGTGGAAGCGCACCGCGGAGAGAATTTTAAGATTGGAAAACTTCGCGCCGAAATCGTCGAGCGAGAGCAGAAAGCCCGCGCGGCGGATGCCGCCGCCGATGCGCGAGAGCGTTTCATAGTCCATGTCGCCAAACCCTTCGGTGATCTCGATCGAGATTAAATTGCGCGGCGCGCCGTGGCGCTCGGCGATCCCCGCGATCGTGTCCGCGATGCCGGGTTCGAGCAGCGTGGCGCGCGAGAAGTTCAGCGAGACCGGCAGCGCCCGCCCGCCCGCCGCGGTCCATCCGCCGAGCAGCGCGCACACCGCGTCCATCACGAACAGATCGATATAGCGGATCGTGCCGCGCAGCTCGTTGACCGGTATAAACTTGTCCGGCATGATGCGGCCAAAGCGCGGATGCTGCATGCGCACGAGCGCTTCCGCGCCGACGACGCAACGCGTGGCCGCGTCCACTTTCGGTTGCAATTCGACAAAATACCAGCCCGCGTCAAGGTTCTCCTTCAACTCCGCGACGCGGCGCTTGACCATCTCGCGCTGCCCGTCGGACCGGCCTTGCCGCTCGCGCTTGGTGGCCTCAAGCATCTCGTCGGCCTGCTCGAGGTGCTTTTCCAGGCTGCCGGTCACGCCGACCCAGATATGCCCGAACGAGAACCGCCCCGGGAAGTCCTCGGCGAGCCGCTTTTCGGCGCCTGCAAGCTTATCGGCAAACTGCTCGCGCAGCATGTCCGCGGCAAGCACGTAAAACTTGCCCCCGTCGTAGCGGAAAACCTCGCCCTGTCCGAACAGCTCCAGCAGCACGTCCGCGCCCCGCCGGATGATGCGGTCGCCGTACGAAGGTCCGAACTCGGCGTTCACCTCCTTCAGGCCGTTGATGTCGATCGCGGCCACGCCGAGCGATGAGAGCGTCTCCGGCCTTATGCGCTGCAGATACCGCATCAGGCAGTCCCGGTTGCACAGCCGCGTCAGCCGGTCGTGCGAGGCGAGCCACTCGCGCTCCCCGAGCAGGTCGTACCGCTGCATCTCGGACCACGTCAGCGACGCGACCGAAGCGGCGAAGCGCTCGCCGTCGCCTCTGGGGTTGCCCACAAGGAAACAGCCCACGACCTCCCCCGCGGCGACGGTGGGAATGAGCACGGCGCCGTTTAGGCCGGCGCACGCGCGCGGCATGTCCGCCGCATCGCCTTCGGTGCGCCAGACGACGATCCCCTTTTGCGCGAGCATCCTCTGCACGCACGGCGGGAACGGGGCCTCGATCCGCCGCGGGACTGGCAGGCCGTCCCAGCGGTCCGCGCCCGGCATGGCGTGCAGTCCCTCGAGCGCCGTTCCGTCCTCGCGCATCCGGTAGACCGCGGCAAAGTCCGCGCCGTACAGCGCGCCGATGAAGGACAGCGAAAACCGCATTGCGGATTCGCGGTCCGCGCACGAGGTCAGTCCTTCGATAAACCTGCGCACGGCGTCATCGTGCTCCGGCTCGTCGTCCGGGCCGATGAACTCGATCCTGTCGCGCCGCAGCGATTCGTTTTCAGCCGATGCGCGCGCCTGCTGCGCGCTCAATTCCCCGGCCGCCGCGGCATTTTCGTCCGTCTCGCCGGCGAACACGACCGCGCCCTCGCCCTGCTCCAGCGCAAGCAGCGCCGCGTCCAGCATCGCTTCGGCGCCGCCGCCGGGCAGCGCGGCGCCCAGGCGGAAACCGGCGAGTGACTCCTCCGCCGCGCAGAACAGCGCGGGGTTTGTCAAGAGCCGCAATATCTCCTGCGCGCGCTCCATCGCCTGCGCCCGCCCGTCCACGTCCGTCAAAAAGATTGCGAGCCGACCCCGCCCGAGACAGGAAACAATCTGCCGGCTTGCGAGCGCCAACCGCAGTTTGCGTATGGCCGACCGCGCGATTGAAACGGCCAGCTCGGCCCCGAGTCTTTCGGCCAGCGCGTCGTAATCCGAAATCTTCAGCACCAGCATCGCGCAGCGCTCGTTCCGGCACTCCCAGTTGAGCGCGTGGTCCGAAAGCCGGACAAACGTCGCGGGCGTGTAGAGCCCGTACTCCGTGTCGCGCTCGATGCGGCGCGGCAGCGCCAGCTCGCGCTTCTTCTGCGCGTCGGAGTCCACAATATAGAGGAAGCCGAACAGGTCGCCGCTCTCCGGGTGGATCAAAAGCCGCACGATGTGCCAGACCCACGCGATCCTCCCGCTGTCGGAGCGGACGTGATACTGCAAAGCGATGTGCCGCTTTCCCTTTTCATAGCTGCGCCGGAGCGCGTCGAGGCCGATCTTATTGCGCATGAGCGCGCGGTCCTCGTCGCCCGCCATGCCCGCGAGCAGACCGCCTACGGCCGCGGAGTACGCCGTACCGCTCTGCGGCGCGGCCTGCCAGCCGGCCGCCGCGTACACGCTTTCGACGCGATCGCGCGTGATGTCGACGGTCAGGGCGAGCAGAAGGTCCGACGAGCAGAAGAACCGCAGCTTCTCCTCCTGTAAAAACCGCAGGCGGTCGGCGTTGCCGCTGTTTAAGTCCTCGATCACGCCGATTACGCGCGCGGGCCGGCCGCCGGCGTCCAGCACGGCGCGGCAGGACACGCGCATGAGCCGGTACTGCCCGTTGGTAAACAGCCCGCGGATCACGCAGCTGCCCTGCGCGCTCCCCGCAAGCGCGCCCTCGACGAGCGATAAAAACTCGGCGGCGGAGTCCGCGTGCACGAACCCGCTTTTGACCAAGGCGTCCGGAACACCCTGTACCTCGGCGCCGCCGAGCGCATATCTTGCCTCCCCGGCGCCGGACACGCGCATCGTGCGCGTCGCGGGATCAATTTCAAACGCCGCGACCTGGCTCATCTCGAACAGGCAGCGCACGCGCTCGCTCTCCAGCGCGAGCCGCCGCTGCTCCTCCGCAAGCGCCAGCTCCTGCCGCTTTGCCTCGGTGATGTCGCTGATCGCGGCGACGATCACCGGCAGCTCGCTGTCCGGATACGGAATCCGCAGCGCGCGCATGCGCCGCCAGCCGACCTCGCCGCTGTGCTCCGTCACGCGGTACGAGCAGTCGATGACCTCGCCGGACGCGATGCCGGAGTCAATCTCGTGCATCAGGTCCCCGCGGTCCTCCGGCAGCACAAATCCCAGCATGTTTCCGCCGCGTTCGCCCAGCGCCTCCTTGGGACGCTTGGCCATGCGGTAGAAGTTGGGGCTGATGTACAGCGCCGCATACTCGAGCCCGCGCCCGACCTGGAACAGCGCGATGCCGCTGGCCGCCTGGTCGATCAGATCGTTGAGCCGGCTGCGTCCCGGACCGAACTGCTGGTCCATCGGCACGATCATGCAGACGACGCGCAGGAGCGCGCCCGTCTCGCCCGTGACGGATATGATCACGAGCCGGCACAAAGCGTAGCTGCCGTCGCGTTTTTTCAGCCGCAGCGTGGTCTCGACGCGCGCGTTGCCCGCGGTGCGGTGCAGCAGCAGGCACTCCTCAAACGCATGGAAGTCGTCCGGATGCACGTCGTCCGCGACGGCGCTTTTTATAAACAGCTCGGAAATCGGCCGCTCGGACAGCGCGTATTCCGAAAACTCCTCCGACGCGCTGGACGCGTTCGTCTCCGCGTTCCAGTGGATCAGGATCGGCTGGTAGCCGTCCAGCACGGCGCGGCAGATCTCCGCCAGGTCGAGGTTCTCGAGCATCCGGCTGCCCGCGTCGAACAGGTTCCTCAGCCGCGTGCCGTCCGGCCCGGCGGACTCGATGTCCGTATGCGGCAAGCGCGCGGGCGGCTTCCATTCGCCCGCGCCGCTCTCCATGTCCGGGCGGTAGAACATGTAGTCGTTCTTGCCGGAGCGCTTGACTTGGTACATCGCCGCGTCCGCGCGCCCGTACAGCTCCTCGAACGTCGCGCCGTCGCGCGGGTACATCGCGATGCCGAGGCTGCCGGACACCGCCACGCCCGTTTCGGGCTGGAACTGCAACAGCTTGACGATGAGCCGCGCGCGCTTTTCGACCACCTCGTCGAACGGGATGTTGCGCATGCAGATCATAAACTCGTCGCCGCCGACCCGGCCGATCATGTCCCCCGCGCGCAGGAGCGAGCGGAGGTTCTGCGCGATGTCCGTGAGCACCTTGTCGCCCGCGGTGTGGCCCAGCATGTCGTTGACGCGCTTGAAGTCGTCGATGTCGACCCAGACCAGCGCGTGCTGGCCCTGCGGCTCACTGGTAAGCAGCTCCGTCACGCGCTCGATGAACGTCCGCCTGTTGAGAATGCCGGTCAGCGGGTCCTCCTCCGCGCGGGAGAGCAGAAGGAGTTCCTCCTTCTTGCGCGCGTCGACGTCCTCGAATAAGAGGAACATCTTTAAATCCACGGAATACGGATACGGCACGAGCTGCGCGGTCGCGCGCAGCCAGCTCGTCCTTTTATCCGCGCAGCAGGCGCGGTACTCCATCACATGCTCGCATACGCCGCCGTAGTACGCGTTGAGCAGGCGGTTGCGGTCGAAGAACTCGATGAAGCGCACGCGGTCCTCCAGGACGACGTTAGCCAAGAACTGCGCGACGATCCCGGCGTAGTCGTCGGAGCGGCCGCGCACGTTGGTCAGCAGCGCGCCCTCCTCGCGCTCGCACGCGCCGCGGCTTAAATTGAACTCGTAGTGCATGACGCTTTCCGGCGGCATCTTCTCGATGCTCTGGCGCCATTTTTCGTAGACAAGCTCCTTTTCGCGCTGCTCCGTCACGTCCTCCGACATGCCGATGGCGCGGTACGGTCTCCCGTTCCCGTCGAAAAGGTTCGTATAGCGGATGCGCTCGTAGGAATAGCCCGATCCGTCCGCGTTGCGGAAGCGGAACACGCCGGCCACCCTGCGCTCGCCGGCCTGGAGCTTCTTATGCATCTCGAGGAACGCCTCGACGGACTCCGGGTGCACAAAGCCGGTCTCGACCAGGCTTTCCGGCACGTTCTGCGTGAGCGGGTGCAGCCGGTTCGGCGCGCCCGCGTGCGGCGTCGGCGAAATGGTCCCGGTCGTAAGGTCGTAGTCCCAGATCTCGATCGAGATCGAGTCGTAGACCATCTCGAACCGCTCGCGCTCGAACAAAAGCGCGGCCTTCTCCGTCTCGAGCGTCCGGCGGTAGCGCTCCTCCGTCTGGAACACCTTTTCCTGATGCCTGCGCTCGCGGCTGATCGCAAACGCCGCGCTCAGCGCGGAGCAGATGAATATGATCCCGACAAACGCGACGACCGGCTCTTTTACGGTTTCGGCCGCCGTTTGCTGTGCGCGCGCGTCCGCGGCGCGCGGGCTCGGGGCCGCCGGAACGCGCATAGCGCGCGCCGGGCCGACCCGCCGGACGGCCGCCGCGCCTGCGGAGTCCGCCAAAGCGCAGGCGCGCGCCGAGAGAAACAAAGCCGGCGCCCTGCCGATGGGCGCCGGGCCGCCGAAAGCCGCCTGATGCAAAACGATGTCCGGCGCGCCGGGGGCCCGTTTTGTCACCGGGCCGGCCGCCGCAAAAATCAGAAGCAGAATAAGAGCGATGCGGATGAATGAACGCCGTCCCTTTTTCACACGTTCCCCCGAAAAAGCAAATATCCGTTTCATTTCGGTTTCATCCAAATTTTAGCACAAATCACAGGGCGCAACAAGGCGTATCCGGTCGAAACGGGGAGAAACCCGGCGAAGCGCTTTCTTGACGCGGCCACGGCGGCGCAAAGCCCGCCTCCCGCGGCGCATAGCGGCGGTACACGGCAAACGAAAACCGGTCCGGGACGCCCCGGGCCGGTTTTTGTGCGCTGTTCTCTCGGTTGCATGCCGGCTAAACCGGCAAACGGCCGTTTACGCGTCCTTCTTCCAGAGGCCGTGCAGGTTGCAGTACTCGTAGGCGGCGATCACTTTGTCGCCCTCGGAAAGCGCGAAATCCGCCGCGGGCTTGCCGCCGGGCTTCAGGCACTTGCGCTGGCCGCCCTGCTCGGTATGCAGGTAGATCCACTGGATGTAATGCTCCTCGGTCATCGGGTGATCGACGGAGCCGACGGCCACGTGCACGCTGTTGCCGGACACCGTGACGACCGGCACATGCTTCTCCTGGCTCGCGTCAACCGTGTTCGGCACGAGTTCCGTCATGGGCTGGCCGCAGCAGATGATCGGCATGCCACTCTCATGGATCATGCCCACGAGGTTTCCACAGATCTTACAACGAAAGAATTTCGGCTGGCACATACATCATACCTCCTTGGTTTATTAAAATCACATTCGCGCGCCCCGCGCACCGGATTTGTAACAGTATACCATATTTGAGGCGAAGCGCGAAACAGGCAATTCCCTGCCGAACGGATATGTTTTCGCATTTTGCCGCCGCGCTTTTGATTGCGCCGCGCTGTTGCGCGATCCGACAAAGTATATTACACTTGGAAAGAATATTCAGGCAACTCGACGGGAGGCATCGCATGGCGCACTTCTGGCAGGACCGGACCGTGTATCAGATCTATCCGCGCAGCTTTTTCGACACGGACGGCGACGGAATCGGCGACCTTGCCGGCATCATCAAAAAGCTTCCGTACCTTTCGGAGCTCGGCGTCGGCATCGTCTGGCTCAGCCCCGTCTACCGCTCGCCCGACGCGGACAACGGCTACGACATCAGCGACTATTGCGGCATCGACCCGAAGTTCGGCACGTTGGCGGACATGGACAGGCTGCTCGCCGAGGCCGGGAAGCTGGACATCCGCATCGTGATGGACCTCGTGATCAACCACACGTCGGACGAGCACCCGTGGTTTATGGAAAGCCGGGATAAGAACAGCCCGTACCGCGGCTATTACATCTGGCGCCCCGGCAAAGGCGGCCGTCCGCCGAACAACTGGATCAGCCTGTTCGGCGGCAGCGCGTGGACGCTCGACGAACAGAGCGGCGAATACTACCTGCACCTGTTTGCCAAGAAGCAGCCGGACCTGAACTACCATAACCCAAAGGTGCTCGACGAGATCGAGGCCGTCATGCGTTTCTGGCTCGACCGCGGCGTGTCGGGCTTTCGCTGCGACGTGATCAACGTCATCTACAAGTCGTCGCTGGATAACAGCCGCAAGCTGATCGTCAAGGGAGCGGAATACTATACGTCGCAGCCCGGCGCGCACGAGATCCTGCAAAAGCTGCGGCGCGACGTGCTCTCGCACTACGACTGCTTCGCCGTCGGCGAGACGGTGTTCGTTACGCCCAGGATGGGCCGCGAGCTGTGCGAGATCAGCCGCGGCGAGCTCGACATGATCTTCTCGTTCGAGCACATGGAGACGGACCAGTACTTCATCAAGTGGTTCAAACGCCGCTTCTCGGCCGCGCGCTTTAGCCGGACGATCGTCAAGTGGCAAAAAGCGCTCGACTGGAACGCGAACTATCTCGAAAACCACGACCAGCCGCGCTCGGTCTCGCGCTTCGGCGACGACGGCGAACACTGGGCCGCGTCGGCCAAGCTCCTCGCGACGCTGCTGTTTACGCTGCGCGGCACGCCGTTCGTCTACCAGGGGCAGGAGATCGGCATGACGAACTTCCCGTTTGCCGGTATGGACGAGGTGCGCGACATCGAGTCGCTCAACATCGACCGCCTCGCAAAGAAGCTGGGCTTTCCGGCAAAGCTGCGTATGCGCATGATCCGAAGGACCTCGCGCGACAACGCGCGCACGCCCATGCAGTGGACTTCCGGGAAAGGCGCGGGCTTTACGGACGGCGAACCGTGGCTTAGCGTCAACCCGAACTGCGCGCGCATCAACGCCGCCGCGCAGGCGGGCGACCCGGACTCGGTGCTGAACTTCTATAGGCGGCTCATCCGGCTCCGCGCGGGCAGCGAAACGCTCAAGTACGGCGGCTTTACGCCGGTCCGCGCCGCGCGCGGCCTGTTCGTCTACGAGCGCGCGCTCGGGGGCAACCGGCTGATCGTCATCCTGAACTTCTCCAAGCGCCCGCGGCGGTACGCGGCAGCGGGCAAACTCGTTCTGTCCAACTACACAAGGACCGCATACGACGGCGCGCTCGCGCCCTACGAGGCGGTCGTGCTCGAAACGGGGGCAAAGGCATGATCGTTGAAACGAACGGCGTATTCTATCTCTCGACAAAGACCACCAGCTATTGGTTCCGCGCGACGAAATTCGGCCATCTGGAGCACCTGCACTACGGCGAATATCTTGCCGAACAGGACCCCGAGCCCATCGCGCTCAAAAACACCTCGCTGCCGGGCACGAGCGTCGCCTACGACGCGTCCGACGATCTGTACTGTCTCGACACGCTCTGCCTCGAGTGGTCGGGCATCGGCAAGGGCGACTACCGCCACGCGCCCGCGGAGATCAGGCTCCCGGACGGCAGCTTTACGAGCGATTTTGTCTTCCGCTCGTTCCGCATCTTAAAAGGCCCCGCGCCGATGGAGACGCTGCCTTCGGCCTATGGGGACGAGGCGGACTGCGCCACGCTCGAAATTACGCTGCTCGACGAGTCCAATGATGCAGAGCTTTTGCTGTACTACACGGTCTACGCCGAGACCGACGTGATCGCGCGGCGCGCGGTATTGGTCAACCGCAGCGAAAAGCCGCTCGTCATCCGGCGACTCATGAGCCTGATGGTCGACCTGCCGAACCGGAACTTCCGCTTCGTCACGTTCG
>CAZKGE010000010.1:12527-21680 GCA_964552065.1 uncultured Oscillospiraceae bacterium
CTCATGAGCCTGATGGTCGACCTGCCGAACCGGAACTTCCGCTTCGTCACGTTCGACGGCGGCTGGATCCGCGAGGCGCACAAGCACGAGCGCGCGCTCGAATACGGTCGCTTCGTCAACGAGTCCACGACCGGCAACAGCAGCAACCGCCACAACCCGGGTTTTTTAATCGCGGAGGCGCACGCGTCGGAGCAGGCGGGCCGCGTCTACGGCTTCAACCTCATTTACAGCGGCAACCACTACGGCGCGGTCGAGCGCTCGGACCGGGACCTCGTGCGCGTGCAGCTCGGTACCAGCCCGCACTGCTTCGAGTGGACGCTGCAAAAAGGCGGGCGGTTCGAGACGCCCGAGGCGGTCATGACGTTCAGCGCGGATGGCTTCAACGGTCTCTCCGCGCGCTTCCACGACTTTGTTAATCGCCACATCGTGCGCGGGGACTGGCGCGAAAAAGAGCGCCCTGTGCTCGCCAATAGCTGGGAGTCGTATTTTTTCAACTTTAACCGCCGCAAGCTTCTGCGCCTCGCCCGGCAGGCCAAGGGCTTAGGCTGCGAGCTGTTCGTGCTCGACGACGGCTGGTTCGGCGAACGCGACGACGACACCTCGTCGCTCGGCGACTATTCGGTCAACAAAAAAAAGCTGCCGGGCGGGATTAAGCGCCTGGCAAAGGATATTGAAAAACTTGGGCTGTCGTTCGGGCTGTGGTTCGAACCGGAGATGATAAGCCCCGACAGCAATCTGTTCCGCGCGCATCCCGAGTACGCCGTGCGCGTGCCGGGAAAGGAGCCCGCGCTCGGCCGCAACCAGCTCGTGCTCGACCTGTGCAATCCGGAGGTACGCGACTACATCGTGGAGTCCGTGTCGAACATCCTCGACGAGGCACACATTTCCTACGTCAAATGGGACATGAACCGCCACATCAGCGACGCGTTCTCGCCGCTTCTCTCCAACCAGGGCGAGTTCTTCCACCGTTATGTCCTCGGGTTGTACGACGTGCTGAACCGCATCTTCTCCGCGCGGCCGCACATCCTGCTCGAGAGCTGCGCCAGCGGCGGCAACCGCTTCGACCTTGGGATGCTGTGCTTCTCGCCGCAGGTCTGGGCGTCGGACGACACCGACCCCGTCGAGCGGCTCAAGATCCAGAGCGGGCTGTCGTACCTCTACCCGCTCTCAACGATGGGCGCGCACGTGTCCGAAGCGCCGCACCAGCAGACTTTGCGGCGCACGCCGCTGAACACGCGCTTCAACGCCGCGTGCTTTGGCTGCCTTGGCTACGAGATGGACTTCCGGTTCTTATCACGGCCCGAGCGGCGGGAGGTGCTTAAGCAGATCGCGTTCTACAAAGCGCACCGGCGCACGTTCCAGTTCGGGCGCTTCCGGCGCTTCGACGCGGCAAAGGGCAACAAGACGCATTTTTTGTGCTCGTCAGCGGACGGCTCGGAGGCCGTCGCAGGCTTCTTCCAGGGACAGTCCGAGGCGGCGGAGGGCTGCGACCTGCTGCCGCTTGCCGGCTTCGACCCCGATGCGCGGTACACGGTCGGGACGCGGCCGCAGCCGCTGTATCTTTCTCAGTTCGGCGGCCTGGTCAAACACCTGCTGCCCGTCGCGCTCGACCCAAACGGCTTTCTTTTCCGGCTGCTCAACCGCTTCTACCGGCTGACCGACTGTGCGGAAACCTACGCAGGCCGCGGCGATATGCTCAACCACGGCCTGCGGCTCGACAGCCAGTTCATCGGTTCCTATTATAACAAGGAGACGCGGCTGCTCGGCGACTTCGGCTCAAACCTGTACGTCGTCCGGCGGCAGGAATGAATCGGCTCTAGTCCACCGCGCCCTCCCGGATGTCGCCGCGCGCGACGAGGTCGCTCACGATCCGCTCGTAAAACTCCCTGTCGATCTTAAATTTTGCGCGATACACAAAGTAGCCCGCGAGGATGCAGAGCAGCGGGAACACGAACATCGCCGTTTTTAAAACGACGATGCCCTGGCCCGTCACGTCCGCGGCGGACTTGGCCTCGTTGATGCCGGAGAGGATCAGCGTAAGCGTCATGGCGCCGGTCGCAATCGCGCCGCCGATCTTGTTGATGAACGGTTGCACGGACAGCGTGACCGCCTGGTTCCTTTTGTTGAACTTCCACTGGCCGTACTCGATCGTGTCGGACAAAAACATCAGCATCAGAATCTGGATGAACGCCTCGCCGACAAACAGCAGCACGCCCGCGATCCCGACCGGCACGATGGAAAGCGGCGCAAAGAAGAACACCGCGTAGCCGGCCAGCACGAGCAGCGTGGCGGCAAAATAGAGCTGTTTGCGCGTATATTTTTTGCTGAACAGCGGGAACACCGCCAGGGCCGAGAGCTGCGAGACGCCGAGGACCGCGGCGAAGATCGGGTACATGCTTTCGTCGCCCAGCCCGTACGTGATAAAATACCACCCGAGGTTCGTCGTCGTGTTGTAGCCGATGGCGAACAGCGCCATGGCGATGACCACGAACAGGAGCTGGTCGTTCTTGACGAGCGCCTCCGCCATGCCGCGCAGCGTGGTCTTCTCCTCCTGCTTGAATCCGCCGCGCCGCTCCCTGACCCCGAACAGCGTAAAGAGCTGGAAGCCGATCATCAGGGCCGAGATCGCGATTGCGAACATCAGCCACGCGCGCTCGTGGCTCCCCATCGCCGCGCCCGCCGCGTTGACCAGAGGCTTAAACCCGACCGCGACGGCGAACAGCCCGACGTCGGCGCAGACCCGCGCAAACGAGCCGATCCTCTCGCGCTCCTTCTGGTCCAGCGACAGCGCGGGCAGCATCGACCAGTACGCGATGTCGTTTAACCCGTACGTGATGTCCCAGCACAGGTAGCATGCCGCGAAGATGGCCGCGTACAGGCCCGGCTGCGTTTTGGACAGGCCGAAGTCCGTAAACAGCATCACGAAGAAAACCGTGCCCGTAAGCGCGCCGATCAGCATCCACGGCTTGTACTTGCCGTATCTCGAGTTCGTATTGTCGACGATCAGCCCCATGAACGGGTCGTTGAACGCGTCGAATATGCGCATCACGGTTAAAATCCCGCCGACCAGCGCCAGCGTCTTGTCCGGCAGCTGCAGCACCTCCGTCAGAAACACCAGCAAAAACAGGCTCTGCATCGAGTAGAACATGTCGCGGCCGACCGTGCCGAGACCGAAAAAATACTTGTTTTTCGCCTCCTGTGAGCGCATAATTGTCCCCCCTTTCCGTTTAAAATAAACGATTGCGCCGGAAAAGCGCGTGTTTTATAGAGCGGCCGACCGGCGCGGCTACTATTAGGTAATTACGATTGAGCGTTCGTCGGGTATTCCGCCTCGCAGTACGCGCGCTCCATCCGCTCCGTTACGCCGCCGTTTTCGATCAACTCGGCGTAGAAGCGGCCGCTCGGCTTAACCGTGCGCGCCTGCGTATCATAGTCGACGTGCACAAGCCCAAACCGCGCGCTCCCGCCCTCGAGCCACTCGAAGTTATCGGTAAAGCACCAGTGGTAGTAGCGCGCAACCGGCAGGCCGCTTTTGCCGAGCGCTTGCAGGTGCTCCGCGATGTAGCGGCTGCGGAACGCGTCCGTGTTGTCGCAGGTGCCGTTCTCGGTGATATAGATCGGAAGCGGGCGGAGCGCGTGCAGCTCGCCGGCGCAGCGCACAATGCCTTCGGGATAGATCTCCCAGCCGAGATCGTTGACCGGCACATTCGGCAAAAAGCCCGTGCCAAAGCCCGACACCGCCGTGCGACTGTAATAGTTGACCGCGTGGAAATCGCAGAACGGCCCCTCCCCCGCATTCTGCACGCGCCCGAGCGGGAAGCAGGCTTTGCCCGTCAAAAACGACTTGGAAACGGCGGACTGGAAGACGCGGTGCAAGATGGGCGTGCAGAGCCGGTCGGCCGCGCTTTTTTCGTTCATCGGCACGAACACGCGCATGTGGTGCGCGTACCCCACCTTCGTGTCCGCATACCCGCGCGCTTCGCGCAGGCGGTGGATCAGCTTGTAGGCGCGCACGTGGCACTCGCACAGGCGGTTCATCACGCGCACAGCGGCGGGCAGCGACTTCTTTCCCGGCGGCCATTCGCCGAAGAAATAGCCGAGGGTCGCGTAGACGTTCGGCTCGTTGATCGTAATGTACTCGCCGACGAGGTCGCCCAGCTCGGCCACGACCTTCTCGACAAAGCTCAGAAAAATCTTGACGGCCTCCGGATGTAAAAACGCGCCCATTCGCTCGAACCACAGCGGGTTTGTGAAGTGATGCAGCGTCAAAAGCGGCTCGACGCCCAGGGACCTCAGCAGCGTCAGCTCGTCGCGGTAGTGCTGAAACGCCGCTTCATCGTACACGCCGCGCTCCGGCTCCAGCCGCGCCCACTCGACGCCCAGCCGGTAATGCCGGATACCGAGCTCGCGCATCAAAGCCGCGTCGGCCTCGTAGCGCGCGTAGTGCTCGGTCGCGGCCGACGGGTCCAAGCCGTCCTTGATGTGTCCCTGCCGGTACCACTCGTACCAGCTGTTGTTCCGGTCCCCGCCCTCGATCTGCGTCGCGGCGGACGCGACGCCCAGCGCGAAATCGCTCGGAAGCTGAAATAGCATGCCAGGTTGCCCCCCTGCCCGATTTTTTCCATCATACCATAGCGGGACGGCCGCGGCAATTACGGAACGAAGGAGTGCCTGCAAGGGGATGTCGAGGGTGGCGGCCTTAACGGAACAAGAAAAGGGATCGTTAAGGGGAACGTCGAGGGCTCTGCCCTCGAACACCCGCTCAAGGGACACGTCCCTTGAGAATCCCTTTCTGCGGGACACGCAGCTTAGTATTTTTCTATTCCTTGGGTTTTCAAAGGACCCTACGCCCTTTGGCGGGGGTGCGGGGGCGGAGCCCCTGTAAAAAGAACTCCGCAAAAAAAGTGGGGGCAGTGCCCCCGCAAAATCCGTTCCTTTCAATTTCCGTCCACGTCCCCGCCTTACAGCAGCCTCGCGTCCGCGACCATCGCGCCCTCCCCTTCGGGGAACACAAACACGGGGTTAAAATCCGCCTCGGTGAGGTCGGGATAGCGCAGCGGCAGGAGCGACACGGCGGCGATCATGCGCGCGAGCGCGGCGACGTCCGCTTTTTTTTGCCCGCGTGCGCCATCGAGGATCGGGAACGCGCGGATGCTGCGAACCATCTCCTCCGCCTCGCCCGCGGTGACGGGCGCGGTGTGCAGCACGACGTCGCGCAGCACCTCGGTATAGATGCCGCCGAGCCCGAACGCGACGATGGGGCCGAACTGCCGGTCGCGCGTAATGCCGATCATGACCTCGTGCCCGCCGCGCAGCATCGGGTACGCGATTACGCCGCGAAAATCGTCGTCCGCGAACTTTTCGGCCATCTCGCAAAAGACGCTCTGCGCCTCGGCCTCGTTGCTTACGTTCAGCCGCACGCCGCCGCGGTCGGACTTGTGCAGAACCTTCGGCGAGACGACCTTCATCGCGACGGGGAAGCCCAGCGCCGCGCAGGCGGCAGCGGCTTCCGCTTCGTCCGCGATAAACCGGAACGGCGGCACCGCGACGCCGTTTTTTGCAAGCAACTCCATGGCCGCGGGCTCGAGCAGCCGCTCAGCGCCGGGAAACAGGGGCTCCGTGCCGGGCAACGCGATCTTCTCCGCGCGCGGGACTTTGCGGCGCTTTTCGTCGCGCGCCATTCGCCACAGCACGCGCATCGCGCGCTCCGTCGACGGGAAGTTCGGCAGGCCGTTCGCCTGCAAGAATTTCGCGCTGGCCGCGGCGTTGAGCCCGGTCTCCATCGCGCAGGCGATCGGCTTGCCGCTATTTTTGAATGCCGCAAGGATGCCCTCCGCGACGGGGCGCGTGTCCAGGTACGGCGGGCCAAAGAAGATGCACACGGCCGCATCGTAGGAAAGCAGCGCGGTCTCGAGCGCCATGCGGTATTTCTCGCCCGTGCCCTCGACGGTCAGGTCGAACGGATTGGCGTACCCCGCCCAGGCGGGCAAAAAACTCTTCAGCTTTGCGAGCGTCGCCTCGTCCGGCGCGCACACGTCCATGCCGAGCGATTCGCCGAGGTCCGCGGTCATCACGCCGGGCCCGCCGGAGTTCGTCACGATCGCGACCTTCCTTCCGCCGACAGGCGGCAGATACGAAAAGCCCTTGCACAGGTCGAGCACGTCGTCGAGCGAGTCGACGCGAATCGCGCCGCACTCGGCAAACACCGCGTCGAACACCGCGTCGCTGCCCGCGAGCGAGCCGGTGTGCGACAGCGCGGCGCGCTGCCCGCTTTTCGTGCGGCCGGCCTTGAGCACGACGACGGGCTTTTTCGCGGCAAGCGCCGAAAGCGCCGCGCGGAAGGCCGCGCCGTCCTGCACGTTTTCGATGTAGATCACGACGTTCGTCGTCTCGGGATCATCGGCGAGGTAGCGCAGAAACTCCGTCTGGTTTAAATCCGCGCCGTTGCCGTAGCTGACAAACTTCGAGATGCCGAGCCCGTGGAGGTTCGCCAATTCCAATATCGCGCCGCCGACCGCGCCGCTCTGGGACACGACCGCGGTGCCGCCCTTGGGGGCCCGGGCCTGAATCGTGGCCTGCAACGCGTGGTGCGCGTTGGAGAGTCCCGCGCAGTTCGGGCCGACAAAGCGGATGCCGTACCGCCGCGCGATGCCGGTAAGCTCCGCCTCGCCCGCGGCGTTGCCCGCCTCGGAGAAGCCGGAGCTGATCACGACCGCCGCGCGGATGCCGCGTTTGCCGCAGTCCTCGAGGATGCCCGCCACCGTGGAGGCGGGCGTGGCGACGACCGCGAGGTCGACGTCGTCGGGCGCGTCGAATATGGACGCGTACGCGGCGACGCCCTCGGGGGCCTGCGCCTTGGGATTGACCGCATAGGCGCGGCAAAATCCGCCGGCAACGAGCTGGTCGATCAGGATGCCGCCGAGCTTGCCCGGCGACACCGACCCGAACACCGCGACCGCGCGCGGGCGGAACAACGCGTCGAAGCTCATGTCACACCTCGACTCCGGCTTCGTACCCCGCGCGGATCGCCGCGGCGTTGACTTCCGCGCCCTTTGGGAAGAACGTTGCGGCGGCCGCGAGCACCTCGTCGAGCGTGAACAGCCGGTCAAGACCGGTGTTCTTGACGAGCGCGCCGAGTATGAACATGTTCGCACGTACGGGCTTGCCGCCGACGGCGGGCAGCGCGTCCTTATTCAGCCGGAGCAGCCGCGCGCCCGCGCGCCGCACCGCCTCCGCGACCTCGTCCATTGCCGGGTACGCCGCCTTGCCGGTCAGCATGGCCGCCGTGGGCCAGACGTCGTCGTAGAGCAGGAAGTCGCCGCCCTTTTTAACGAAGCGCACGCCCTTGAGCGCCTCGGAGCGCTCCATCGCCACGACGAGGTCCGCGCCGGACGGCGGCAGGCTCGGGCCGATATGCTCCGTGCCGAAGCGCAGTTGCCCCTGCACGAAGCCGCCGCGCTGGCTCATGCCCTTGGTGGGATAGAAGTTTGCGGGTATGCCCTTTTCGAGCGCGGCGTTGGCCAGCAGGTCGCCGATGGTCAAAACGCCCTGGCCGCCGAGGCCGGCGATGTACAGATCAAACCTTGTCTCCATCCGCTTACGCCTCCTTGCCGATCGCGCCCTTGGGGCAGACCGTCGCGCACAGCCCGCAGCCGTTGCAAACGCTTTGGTCGATTTCGACGCGGCCCTCGGCGGCGGCAAGCGCCGGACAGCCCGTTATGCGGATGCAGGCCTTGCAGTCGATGCACTTTTTCGGATCGACGCGCATCCTCGCGTAAATTACGCCGCGCCGGTTCGACTGGATCGCGCACTCGCGCCGCGCCACAACGATCTTGACGCCCTTTTGCGCAAGGCACGCGCCGAGCACGCGCGTCATATCGATTTGGTCAAAGGGGTCGGTCACATAGATCTGCGAAACGCCCGTGCCGCGCAGTAGCTCGACGAGGTCGACGTTTTGCCACTCGCCCTTTTGAAACTCCTGCGCCGTGTTCGGGTTTATTTGCATGCCGGTCATGGCGGTCCAGCCGTTGTCCATCACGATCACGGTCATGTCGATGTTGTGCTGGATCGCGTTGATGAGGCCCGGCAGGCCGTTGTGGGACAGCGTCGAGTCGCCGATCGTCGCGATGACGGGCTTGTCGACACCGCTGTACACGAAGCCCTGCGCGCACGGGATCGACGCGCCCATCGAGATCTCCATCCAGATCGTGTCGAACGGGGGGTTCATGCCGAGGATCGTGCAGCCGATGTCCCCGGTCACGATCACCTCGTCCTTTTTATAGCCCGCCTTGCGCAGAGCGCTGTTGATCGCCATGTATGTCCCGCGGTGCGGGCAGCCCGCGCAGCACGTGATCGGCCGCGGCAGCGCCTGTTCGACCTCCGCCGCGCCCGCAAGGAAGGCCTCCTCCGGGAAAGCCGCACCGTCCGCCGCGCAAATCGCCTTGGCCACGTGCAGCGCGTTCATCGAACCGACCTTCTCGAGCGTGCCGTCGAGCTTGCCGACGATGCGCACGTCCCTTTTCAGCTTGTGCGCGCGAACGCAGAGCTCGCGCTCGAGATACGGCTCGAGCTCCTCGGCGATGACGACCGTGCCGCAGTGCCCGAGCAGTTCGTCGATCTCCTCGCGCGGATACGGCACGGAGCACGCGGTACGCAGCACGGAGACCGGTTTCCGCTTCCAGCCGTAGCGTTCGGCGAGGGAAAGCGCCTCGTCGACGTACTGCTTCATCACGCCCGTCGTCACGACGCCGAGCCCGCCTCTTTCACCCGAGAGCGTCAGCTTGTGCAGGCCGTCCGTATGAATAATGTCCGCGGCCTTTGCCAAAGCGCGGATGCAGTCCCGGTGCTGCGCCATGCACATCTTCGCGCCCGCCTTGGCGTATTTCTCGATATCCTTTTTGACCACGGGCACCGTCTCGTCCGGCAAAACGCGAGTACCGATGTCCACCGCCGCGTGCGACTGCGCAACGTTCGTGACCGAGCGCACGAACACGGGCGCCAGAATCTTTTCCGACAGCTCGAACGCGTACACGATCATGTCGTAGCTGTCCTGCACACTGCCGGGTTCGAGCATGACCATGTCCGTCATCAGCGCGAATCCGCGCGTGTCCTGCTCGCACATGCCGGTCGTAACGCCGGGGTCGTCGCAGACGT